>MTPE01000263.1 GCA_002011835.1 Desulfarculaceae bacterium JdFR-95
CCGGCGGAGCGGACCGTCTCTCCCGCGGGCCACCGCCGCCGCCCTACTGTGGCTGCTGGCCTGGACCGCGCTGGGCCTGGCGGCGGGGCCCTCGGTGACGGTATCCGCCCCCAGCCCCGCCCTGGCGGAGCGGGTGCGGGAGGTGATCGCCACCACCGCACCCCGCCTGGCCCGGCTCACCGGTGCGGCGCCTCCCGCCATCCAGGTGCAAGTGGCGGCCAGCGAGGAGGAGTTCCAGCGCCTGGCCGCAGCGGTGGGGGGGCCGGCCTGGGCTGCGGGGCTGGCCCTTCCCCGCCAGGGACGCATCCTGATGCGCTCTCCCCGCCAGCTCACCGATCCCGACAACTTTCCCTTCCTGGTGGCGCACGAGCTGACCCACCTCTACCTGGGCACGGCCCTGCGCGGGCGTCCCGCCCCCCTGTGGCTGGAGGAGGGCCTGGCCATGTACGTGGCCCAGGAGGGGGGCTGGGGCCTGGCCCTGGAGATGACCCGGGCGGTGCTGGGCGGGCGCCTGCTGCCCCTGGCCCGGCTGGAGCGGCGGTTTCCCCCCGGCGCGGAGCAGGCGCGGCTGGCCTACGCCCAGAGCTTCTACCTGATAAGCTACTTGATCGAGGCCCACGGCCCGGGGGTGTTACCCCGCCTGCTGCGGGAGCTGGCCGCCGGGCGCGACCTCACCACCGCCCTCTGGCGCGCCACCGGGCGCGGCCCCGCCCGGCTGGAGCAGGACTTCCGCCGGGCCATGGAAGAGCGCTTCCACTGGCTGGGGCTGTTGGCTGCGGGTGGATTCCTGTGGGGCCTGGTGGGGCTGCTGGCGGCGGTGGGGCTGGTGTGGCGCTGGCGGCGCCAGCGTCCCTCGCGCCAGCCGGAGGAGGCAGCGGAAGAAAGGCCGGCCCCCCCGGTCCGGGGGAACTGGCGGCGCTGGCCCCCACCGCCCCGCCGCCGGGGAGTGCTCACGGCAGTGGGGCTGGGGCCACGGGGAGGGGAGCCGAGTCCACCACCCAAGACGAGGTAGGGACGACATGGCCAAGGCACTGGGCATATTCTCGGGCGGACTGGATTCCATGCTGGCGGTGCTGGTGTTGCGGCGGGCCGGAGTGGAGGTGGAGGTGGTCACCTTTGCCACACCGTTCTTCTCTCCCCGGCGGGCGCGCCGGAGCGCCGAGCACATCGGCGTCCCCCTCACCGTGGTGGAAGTGGGGGCGGAACACCTGGAGCAGGTGGTGAAGAACCCCCGCTACGGCTACGGCTCGGCCATGAACCCTTGCATCGACTGCCACGCCTACATGTTCCGCAAGGCGGGCCGGATCATGGAACAGCGGGGGTTCGACTTCCTGTTCTCCGGCGAGGTGTTGGGCCAGCGGCCCATGAGCCAGAACCGCACCGCCCTGGCCACGGTGGCCAAGGCCAGCGGCTATGGCCGGCATATCCTGCGGCCCCTGTCGGCCCGCTGCCTGCCGCCCACCCCGGTGGAGGAGGCCGGCCTGGTGGACCGCGACCAGCTCCTGGACCTGTCCGGGCGCAGTCGCAAGCGGCAGATGGAGCTGGCCGCGGCCTGGGGCATAAGCGACTTCCCCTCGCCTGCGGGCGGGTGCCTGCTCACCGAGCCGGGCTTCAGCCGCCGCCTGGCCGACCTGCTGCGGCACCAGCCTCAGGCGGGGGTGGCCGAGGTGGAGCTGCTCAAGCACGGGCGCCACTTCCGCCTCTCACCCCGGGCGCGGCTGGTGGTGGGGCGCAACCGGGGCGAGAACCGGCGCCTGCAACAGATGGCCCCGCCCGGGGCCTTGGTCCTGGTCACACGGGGGCATCCGGGACCGGTGGGGGTCTATCTGGGGCCGGAGGGCAAGGACCTGGAGCTGGCCGCGGCGGTGGTGGCGGGCTACTCCAAGGCCCCGCCGGGGCTGTTGGTGGAGGTGCAGGCCGGCGAGCGCCGCCTGCAGGTGGTGCCCCTGTCGCGGCGGCAGGCCCACGGGATGCTGGTGTGAGCCTGCGCCTCACCCTCAGCGCCTCGCGTCTGATCCCGGCTCCGCCCTCGGCGGTGTGGCGGGCCTTCTGCCGGCTCATGGCCTGGCCGCCGCAGCCGGGCCGGGCGGTGCTGTTGCCTCTGGGGCGGGGGGAGCGGGTGCCGCTGGAGGGGGTGGAGTGGCGGCCGGAGCAGTGGGCGGCGTGGCGGGCACGCTGGCGGGGAGTGGCGGTGCGGCAGCGGGTGGAGTTCCGACCCATGGGGCGGGGTACTCTGGTGGAGTCGCGCGAGGAGCTGGAGGGCTGGGCCCTGCTCTGGTGGCGGCTGTGGTACTCGCCCCGGCGCCTGGGCCGGCGGATGCAGGGGTGGCTGTCGGCGCTGGCCGCGGCGGCGGAGGGGGAACACACCGGCGGGGATTGAAGCGGCGCGTGCGGCTCAGGCCCGTTCCACCAGCCAGCGGTCCACCACCAGCAGGTCCACCCGTCCTGCGGCCAGCTCGGCCACTGCGTCGGCCACCGAGTTCACGATGGGCTCCTCGTGGCGATTGAAGCTGGTGTTGACGCAGATGGGGCGCCCGGTCAGGCGGCGGTATTCCTCCAGCACGCGGTACATGTAGGGTTCCTGCTCACGGGTGACCACCTGGGGCCGGGCGGTGCCGTCCACGTGCACCACTCCGGGGGCCTGGCGGCGGCAGAGCTCGGTGCAGTCGTAGCAGACGGTCATGAACCGGGCGGTGTGGGCGCCGCGGGGGTACTCCACGAAGTAGTCTCCGGCCGCCTCCTCCAGGATCACGGGGGCGAAGGGCATGAACTCGGTGCGCTCCAGGCGCTGGTTGAGCCAGTCCATCATGGTGGTGTCGGTGGGCTCGGCCAGGATGGAGCGGTGACANAGGGCGCGGGGGCCATACTCGGCCCGGCCCCGCACCAGGCCCACGATGCGCTTGTCGCGCAGGCAGGAGGCGATGTAGGCGGGGGGGTCGTCCAGGGCCGTAGCCTTGAGGCCCCTCTCCGCGGCCAGGCGGGGGGTCTGGTCCGGGTCGATGTCGCTGCCCAGGTAGGCGTGGGCCAGGGGCTTGGGNCTCAGGGGCGCCCGCTGGCCGTAGGCCCACAGGGCCGCNCCCAGTCCCAGGCCGCCGTCGCCCATGTGGGGGTGTACGAACAGGTCGCTCACCTGGGGCTGGTTCATCACCATCTGGTTCAGGCGCACGTTGGCGAACACCCCCCCGGCCACGGCCACGGCGCCGTAGCCGGTGCGGCGCACCGCCTCCACCACCAGCGGCACCACGTTCTCCTCCAACAGCTTCTGCGCCCCCCAGGCGATCTCCTCGCGGCTGAAGCGGGCCAGTTCCTTGTCCAGCACCTCCACCGCGTGCTGCCAGAACAGGTGGCGGCGGTTGTCCCAGCGGGGGACGCGGCGCTCCACCCCGAAGTAACGCCGCAGCACCTCCAGGGCCTCGGGGCAGGGCCGATAGGCGGCCAGGCCGGTGATCTTGCCTCCGTGGCGGGTGGGGTTGAAGCCGCAGATNTGGGTGATGTAGGCCCAGAAGTTGCCCGCGGAGTGGATCTTGGGGATCTCCACCAGGAGCTGCAGGCGTCCCTCCCGCCCGGCCCAGATGGAGCCGGACAGGCCGTCGCCGCCGCCATCCAGGGTGACGATGGTGGCCTGGGAGTGGCCGGCGGTGTAGTAGGCGCTGGCGGCATGGCAGCCGTGATGGTCCAGGTGCACCACCGGTGCGGTGAGCCCCAGCTCGCGCAAGGCGGCCAGGGAACGCCGCCGCGTGGCCAGGAAACGCTGCAGGCGGGAGAAGGCCCGGTGCGCCCAGAAGGGCAGCCCCCGGTCCAGGCGCACCCGCCCGCTCTTGGCCGCGGCGGTGTAGAGCCGGCGCAAGAAAGTGTGCCGCCGGGGGTCGCCGAAGTCCAGATCGTCCGGGGCATAGATGGGCCCGAAGCCGCCGAAGGCCACCAGGTCGATCTGCGCGGGGGAGATGCCGGTGTGGCGCAGGGCGTCCTCCAGGGCCTGGCGGGGGAAGCCGTGGTGCATCTTCACCCGCGAGAAGCGCTCCTCGTTGGCGGCGTAGAGGATCTCTCCCTCCGCCACCAGGCCCACACCCGCGTCGTGCCCGTCGTTGATACCCAGTACGATCAAGCCCGCTCTCCTTCGCCCTCTCTCCGCGGTCTTCCAAGTATGCTCAGTCGTGCTCCGGGCTGCAAGCGCTTTCCCCCTCCGCCGGCTCACCCCCCTGTCGCAGCCAGCGCAAGGGGACCGGATGGCGCCACCAGGCCGCCGCCCCCAGCACCCCCGAGACCAGGTAGAACACCAGGACCATGGTGAGGGACAGGGCCAGGACCTGGGCCAGCCCCACCCCCAGGGGGGACAGCATCAGCCACAGGCATCCCTCCCGCGTGCCCAGGCCGGAGACGCTCACCGGCAGGTAGGCGGCCATGTTGGTCACCGCCACCACCGGCGCCACCTCTCCCCAGCGCAAGCCCAGCCCCAGGGCCGCGGTCAGCAGCCAGGCCTGGGTGAAGAAGACCAGGTAGCTGGCCGCGGTGAGCAGCAGCGCGCGCCACAGGCCCGGCTGCCACAACACCGTCAGGCCCCTCCCCAGCTCTCCCAGGCGGGCGCGCAGGCGCGGCCAGCGCACCCCCTCCTGCCGGGGGACCGCCCCCGCCGCGGGCCTCCTGTGCGCGGCCAGGGCCAGCAGAGCCGGCGCCAGCACCAACCCGGCCACGGCCACCCCCGCCGGGGCACGCCAGGCGGGGTAGACCCCCCAGGCCAACCCCACCGCCGCAGCCCACAACAGAGCATAGAGGTCCAGCAGCCGGTCCGCCACCACTCCGGCCAGGGCCAAGGCCGCCGGCACCTGGTGATTGCCGCGCAGATAGGCCACCCGGGCCAGCTCCCCCACCCGTCCCGGGGTGAGGAAGGCCCAGTAGAGGGAGGCCAGGTAGTAGGCCAGCGACGGCCCCACCGGCAGATCTATCCCTTGCAGGCGCAGCACACTGCGCCAGCGCAGGGCCTTCAGCAGCAGCAAGGGCAGGTTGAGCAGCGCCGCCGCCACCACCAACTCCCACCGCGCCCCGGCCAGGGCCCGGCCCAAGGCCGGCCAGTCCACCCGCCACAACAGCCAGGCCAGCAGGGCCAGTCCGATCAGGCGCCAGGGGCGGAAGGAGCCTCGCATCACGCCGAGCCTACAACCTCTTGTCCAGGAAGTCGGCGATCAGTCCCAGGGCCAACAGTTGCACCCCGCAGATGAACAACACCGTGGCGGTCACGGCGAAGCCGTGCCCCGCCACCAGGCGGTAGACCAGCAGCACCAGCCCCCCCAGCATGAAGACCAGCGACACCGGGCCGAACACCTTCAGGGGCTGGAAGTAGAGCATGGTGCGGATGATGAGCTGCAGGAAGTAGGCCGTGTCCTGCACGGGGCGGATCTTGGAGCGGCCGGTGCGCACCTGGTAGTCGATGGGCAGCCACTCCACCCGGCAGTCGTTGGTGAGCATGGCCAGGGTGATGGTGGTGGTGAAAGAGAAGGCGTCGGGCAGGATGCGCAGGAAGCGCTCCACCACCGGCCGGCGCATGACCCGCAAGCCCGAGTTGAGGTCCGGGATGCGCATGCCGGCCAGGTAGTCGGCCAGCCGGCCCAGGGCCCACTTGGCCAGGCGCCGGCTGGGGGGGATGGCTCCCCGCGGCCGCGCCCCCACCAGCATGTCCAGCTCTTCCTCCTGGAAGCGGCGCACCATCTCCGGGATNCGGCGGTTGGGATAGGTGCCGTCGGCGTCGGTGATCACCACCACCTGGCTGCGCGCGGCGCGGATGCCGGTCTTGATGGCGGCGCCGTAGCCGCGGTTGTGGCGGTGGCGGATCACGCGGAAGCCGGGGCGGTCCAGCCGGGCCAGGATCTCGCCGGTGCCGTCGGTGCTGCCGTCGTCCACCAGGATCACCTCGTAGTCGCCGGCGCTGCGGTCCAGCTCGGCCAGCTCGCGCACGGTGTCTTCCACCGCCTCGGCCTCGTTGTAGACCGGCACCACGATGCTGTAGGCGGGCGCGGACATCAGGACTCCCCTCCGGGGCGGCGCACGATGTACTCCTCCATCACCAGCAGGTCCACCGCGCCCTGGGCGAAGGACTTGAGGGCCTCGGCCGGGGTATTGACGATGGGCTCCTCGTGCAAGTTGAAGGAGGTGTTCACCATGCAGCCCAGGCCGGTGTCGCGGTGGAACCTCTCCACGATAGCATAGTACACCGCGTCGTCCTGGGGGCGTATCACCTGGGGCCGGGCGGTGCCGTCCACGTGCACCACCCCGGCGATGCGCTCGCGCCAGGCCGGCTTCACGTCCAGGGTGATGGTCATGTAGGAGGCCGCCTCGCGCGCCCCGGCCAGCTTGGCGCTGGCGAATATCTCCTGGTAGCACTCCTCCAGTACCACCGGAGCGAAGGGCATGAACTCGCTGCGGCGCAGGCGCCGGTTGACCACGTCGTTGATCTCGCGCTTGACCGGGTTGACCAGGATGGTGCGGTGGCCCAGGGCGCGGGGCCCGTACTCCAGCCGCCCCCGGAACAGGCCCACGATGCGCTCCTGCTGCAGGGCGCGGGATACGGTCTGGGCGATGGCGCGGGGGGAGGCCTTCTGCCAGGCGAAGCCCGAGACGGCCAGGGCCGCACGCACCTGGCGGTCGTCGTAGGCCGGCCCCAGGAACACGTGCTCCAGGCGCGCCCGGGGCAGGCGCCGGGTACGGTCGCCCTGGGCCGCCAGCAGGGCCCCGCCGAGGGCCAGGCCCTCGTCGCCCATGCCGGGGTGGATGTAGATAGCCTCGGTATCCAGGCGCTCCAGCAGCCGCTGGTTGAGCTTGACGTTGGCGAACACGCCCCCGGCCAGGGCCAGGTTGCGGGTCTCTACCCGGCTTTGGTGATAGGCCACCCAGTCGCAGACCACCTCCTCCAAAACCTGCTGGGCCGCGGCGGAGACGTCGGCCATGTCGCGGAAGGAGGGACGCTTGAGGTCTATGCCCAGGCGGGGGCCGTAGAGGCTGCGGAAGTTCTCGCGCAGCATCTGGTTGAGCAGCTCTTCGTAGCCCCGGGCCCGCAGCAGCAGCCCCGCGAAGCGGGCCAAGCGCAGGGGGTTCACCCGGCGCAGATTGAAGCGGGCCAAGTGGGCCTGGGCCACCCGCGACACCAGGCGGCGGTGTTCGCCGGCCGGGGACACGGCCAACAGCTCGCGGAACAGGGGTGCGAAACGCTCGGGGTCGCCGTAGGCGGCCAGGCCGGTGACCTTGCCCTCGTGGCGGTTCACCTTGAAGCCCAGTAGCGAGGTCACCGCGCGGTAGAACTTGCCCACCGAGGCCACCTCGGGCAGGGTGTCGATCAGCTCCAGGCGCCCGCCCCGGCCCAGCCACACCGAGCCCGAGAGGCTGTCGCCCTCGCCGTCCAGGGTCACCACCAGGGCCTGATCGAAGGGCGAGCAATAGAAGGCGCTGGCCGCGTGGGCGCGGTGGTGGTCGTGGAACTCCACCGGCGCAGTGATGCCCATCTCGCGCAGGCGCTCCTGCACCAGCCCGCGGTAGTCGTCCCGGGGCCACAGCAAGCGTCCGGCCGCCTCCTTGCCCAGGGTCCAGGCCAGCCGGGGCAGACTGGTGATGTAGCGGTCGCGGGTGTCCCAGTCACCCAGGTAGAGCAGCTCCACCATGGCGCACGAGCCCCAGCGCCCCCGGCAGGACTCACCCACCGCCACGCGGGTGATGTCCTGGGCGGGGGCCACGTGCCGGAAGATGTACTCCAGGGTGCGGCGGGGGATGCCCCACTCGTTCTTGCGGCGGGAGAAGCGNTCCTCCGAGCAGCAGAACAGGCAGCGGCCGGTGTCCGGCTCCACCAGGCAGGCGGTGGCGTTGTGGGAGAAGGCCAGGCCCAGGATCATGATGAAAAACCCCTCCCGCCCGGAGGCGCCCGGCCCCGGGCTCCAGGTTGCAGCGATTATGACCGCCCCGCGGTGGCTTGTCAAACCAGGCCCTGCGCAAACACCGCCCCTGGCGGGCCGGCGGCGGGGGGTGTTACAATCGAGCCCGCACGCAACCAGGAAACCGAGTGGGAGGCCGTGGCCAGGGTGCTTTTCATCAACCCCGCCTGGGGGGGGCGGGTGAGCCGCCGCGGCGCGCGGCACAACCGCCGCTGGCCGCCGCTGGACCTGCTCAACTGCGCCGCCCTGGCCCGGGCGCGGGGGCACCGGGTGGCCCTGGCCGACGCCCGCGCCCTGCCCTACCGGCGGGAAGACCTGCGCCGTCTGGCCGCGCGTGCGGACGTGGTCTTCCTCACCTCCAGCCCCCTGGACCGCTGGCAGTGCCCCAACCTGGAGGTGGAGCGGCTGTGGGAGCTGGCCCGCAGCCTGGACCACCCCCGCCTGGTGCTGCTGGGCGCGCACGGCACGCTCCTGCCCGAGCGTAGCCTGGCCGCCTCCCGCGCCTGGGCGGTGGTGGTGGGCGAGCCCGAGGGTCCGGTGGCGGGGCTGTTGGCCGGCCGGCCGCGCCGGCAGGTGCCGGGCCTGGCTTACGCGCAGGACGGGGAGGCGATGTTCACCCCCCCGGCGCGGCCGGTGGAGCTGGAGGAGCTGCCCCTGCCCGTCTTCGACCTGGCCCCTCCCCACCGCTACCGCTACGAGGTGTTGGGCTCCCACCTGGCCCTGCTGGAGACCAGCCGGGGTTGTCCCTTCTCCTGCGCCTTCTGCCTCAAGGTCATGTACGGCCCCGGGGTGCGCTACAAGTCCATCCCCCGCGTGCTGGAGGAGGTGCGGCGGGTGAAGGCCCTGGGGGCGCGGCACCTGTACTTCATGGACCTGGAGTTCACCCTCCGGCGGGAGCGCACCCTGGAGTTGTGCGCGGCCCTGGCGCGGGCGGGGCTGGGGCTGAGGTGGGCCTGCCAGTGCCGGGTGGACACCGTGGACCGCGAACTGTTGCGGGCCATGCGGGAGGCGGGCTGCCGCCTGGTGCACTTCGGCCTGGAGAGCGGCTCGCCGCGGATACTGGAGCGCCTGGGCAAGGGGATCACCCCGGAGCAGGTGATCCGGGCGGTGGAGGAGGCGCGGCGGGCGGGCCTGCGCACGGCCTGCTTCGTGATGTTCGGCTTCCCCGGCGAGACGCGGCGGGACAGGGAGGCCACTCTGGAGCTGGTGCGGCGCCTGCCCGCGGACCTGTGTTCCTTCCACCTGGCCACGCCCTATCCCGGTACCCGGCTGTGGGAGGACTGCCCCGGTCTGGAGCCCTTCTGCGAGTACGACGCGGTGCATCACCGCCGCGAGGTGCTGGCCGCTTGTGTGCGCCGGGGCTACCGCGCCTTCTACGGCCGGCCCTCGCGCCTGCTGCGCCTGGCGGTGGGGCTGGGGCCGCGGCTGTGC
>MTPE01000073.1 GCA_002011835.1 Desulfarculaceae bacterium JdFR-95
GGGGCGGCGGCGGGCCCAGGCGGCGGGTCAGGTCCGCGGCCAGGGCGTGGACCTGGCCCGCCAGCTCGGGCAAGAGCAGGTAGGAATCCCCCTGCCGCGCCACCACCCGCGCCAACAGCCAGCCCCAGGCCGGCTCCAGCTCCCACAGCCAAGCCAGTGCCGCCAGGCTGTCGGCATCGGCCAAGCCCAGGTTCGCCGCGGCCGCGGCCACCTCCGGCCCCAGGGCCAACAGCCGCATCACCGGGTTGCGCCGCCGGCTGGAGAACAAAAAGGGGTCCATGCCCGCGCACAGCTCCAGCAGGCGCCGGCGCGCCTGGGGGCTCAAGGCGGCGAAGGCGCGGTACTGGGGGCAGGTCTCCCGGGCGCACTTGTCGCCGAAGCCGGTCCGCCGGCGCAGGTCGCGGCCCTGGTTGCGGGCCGGGTGCAGCAGGCAGCCCACCCGCCGCCCCCCCGGGTCCAGGAAACCCAGTCCATAGCAGGAGAACCCGGTGATGGGCCGGTCCGGGAGCCGCCCCTGCCGCCAGGCGCGGTGGTTCTCGCCAAAGATGCGNCGCCAGATGTTGCGGTCGGCCAGGTGCTCGTATCCCGCGGGGCGGATGGGAGGACAGCAGGCGAAGCAGCTCAGGCCGCGGCCGGGCATGCACAGGTGCGCGCTCATGCCTGGGATGATAGCCCCGGGGCGGCGGGAACGCCAGAGACGAAAGGGGGCCTCAGTCCTCCTGCGGGGGGCGGCAGGCCTTTCGGTCCAGGCGGTAGAGCCACTGGTAGATGCGTTCGCGCCACAGGTACACGGGCAGGATGAAGGCCACGCTCAGGGCGCCCAACACCGCGAAGCTCCAGTATTGCTCGTGATAGACCATGGCCCCCTGCAGGGAGAGCATGAGGGTGCCGGGTATGCGCCCCACCGAGCTGACCACCAGGAAGATGCGCCAGCTCATGGGTGACAGGCCCAGCACGTAGCAGAAGTAGTCCTTGGGAAAACCGGGGATCACGAAGAAGATGAAGGAGGCCACCACCCCCTGGCGCTCCATGAGGCGGTAGAGCTTGGCCAGGTAGGCGGGGGGAATCAGGCGTTCCACCAGGTCCTTGCCCATGAGGCGGGCGGCGAAGAAGTTGATCCAGGAGCCCAGGGACAGACCGATGGTGGAATAGATCAGGGACGGGAACCAGCCGAACACGTAGCCCCCGGCCGCACCCACCAGCTCGCCGGGTATGGGGGAGATGAGCACCTGGAAGACCTGGAAGGCGATGAACACCGCCGGCGCCCAGGGGCCGTAGGACTTGATGCGCTGGCGGAAGGCCTCCTTGTCCTTGAGCAGCTCCCATACCTGGAGGGTGAAGTGCCACACCGGCTCCCAGTAGAGCCAGGCCAAGACTCCCAAAGCGACCAGGGAGGCCAACCCCAGCCACAGGCCCAGGCGCCCCCGGGGAGAGGGCGCCTGGGAAGCGGAGCCGTTGCGGCAGGGTTCCGCGCTCATGCCGCCTCGGCCTCCGCTGCCTCCTGCAGGCGCTCCGGGAACTCGGGCAAAGCGTCCCACACCTGGGGCCAGGGGGCCAGGCGCGGCCGGGGCAGGGGCTCCTGGTCCTGGTGCTGCAGGGCCTGCACCAAAGCGCGGGCGAACACCTCCACCGCCTGGGCCTCGGCCCGGCGGTCGTAGGCCAGGCCGTTCAGGCCCGCCTCGGCGGCGTAGATCTCCAACATGTCCCGGGCCCGGCGCAGGTAGGCTGCGGGCAGGGAGTCCCGGACCCCGGCAGACAGGGCCAGTCCCTCGGCGGCCAGGCTCTCCACCAGGGCCGCGGCCACCTCAATGGCCATGCGGTGCAGGCCGCGGGTCGGGTCCTGGGGGGCCAGTTCCTGGTGTTTGTGGTCGTAGCTCTCGGCCACCTCCACCTGGCACACCGCCCGTGGGCCGGCCAGGCGCCAGGCCTCGGCCAGGGCCGTCACCTCCAGGCCCCAGTCCGCGGGCAGGTACATGGCCCCGGCCAGCTCCGCCTCCAGGGCCATCTCCCCGGCCAGGGGGTAGCGGAAGGCGCGCAGCCAGCGCAGGAAGGGCGCGGCTCCGAACATGTCCTCCAGGGCGGCCAGGAGGGGGAAGACCATGAGACGGGTAAGGCGGCCGTACATCTGGTGTCGGATGCGGGCGTAGTAGCCCTTGGCCATACGCAGGCCCAGGGAGGGATTCATCACCGGCCAGACCAGGCGGGCCAACAGCAGGCGGTCGTAGCCGGCGATGTCGCAGTCGTGCAGGGCGATGACCCGGCTGCGTCCCCGGGCCAGCACCAGCCCCACCGCCAGCCACACCGCCCGACCCTTGCCCTCGCGGCCGGTCTCCAGGCCAGCCTCCTTGAGCTCGGCCAACAGGCGTTTCAGAGGCCGGCTCTCGGCATGCAGCACCAGCACATTCTGGGGCAGGGGCTGCAGTAGCTGGTGCAGGCGGGTCCGCTCCTTGCGTCCTCCCCCGCCCAGACTGACCACCACCTCCTGCAGGTAGGGCACCGCGGCCAGCTCCTCCACCAGGCGGGTGAAGGCCGGGGTCTCCATGTCCCCGGCCCACAGGGGCAGCACCAGGGCCAGCGGCCGCCTCTGGGCCAGGCGGACCAGCTCCTGTTCCAGCCGCGGCCGGTCGGGTACGCCCAGGCGGTGGAAGGTGGTGAGGACGCCGTCTTGCTGGAAGTCGCTCATGGGCGGGGGTGTCTCCGCGGGGGCAGGGTAGTTTTACCGTGCGCTTGGGCCTATCCCTCCGCCGCCAGTCCCCGCTCCCGACCAGGGCACAGGGCGTCTGGGGCGGAGTTGAGGGGAGGCCCAATACCGGGGCCTTCCCCCTAGAACGCCTGCAAGCCTGCCTCCTGGTCGGGCTGGATGGTGAAGATGGTGGTGAAGCCGGCCACCTCGAACACCTCGCGCACATAGGGCTTAAGGCTACACAGGACCAGCTTGCCCCCGGAGGCGGACAGCTTTTTGGCCGTGGACAACAGTACGCGCAGGCCGGCGCTGGAGATGTAGTCCACGCCGTCCATGTCCACCAACAGCTTCTGGCAGCCCTCCTGGAGCACAGAGGCGAACTTTTCCTCCACCTCTCCCGCGGACTGGGCGTCGAAGCGGCCGGAGAGNGTCACCACGGTCACGTCGTCGCGCTGATTCTGGTCGATCTGCATGGGCTTTACTGCCTCCTGGGCAGAGGGATTTCACCTGGCAAGGCTCTAGCCTAGCAAGAAACCAAAGGCCAGGCAAGGGTGGCGGCCGTCGGGGCTCACTCCTGGTGGTTGAGCAGGCTGGGCTGGCCGGTGGCCTCGCACACCGCCCGCCACAGCTTGCCGCCCGGGTCCACCCGCTTGCGGTGGCGGATGGCCAGGCTGATGGGCACGTGCACGTACTGGTCGTTCCACAGCGAGACCATCATGCCGGTCTTGCCCGCCAGGCCCGCGTGCACGGCGTGATGGCCCAAAAAGCCGGTATAGACCCGGTCGCCGCTGTTGGCCGGCACGGAGCGGATCAGGTAGCTGGGGTCGATGTATTTGAGATTGATCTCGATGCCCCGCTCGTGGAAGTGCTCGTTGATGCGATCCTTGAGATAGCGCCCGATGTCGCCCAGGCGGGGGTTGCCGCTGGCGTCAGTGCCCAGGTTCATGTCCTGGAAGAACTTCTGGCCCGCGCCCTCGGCCACCACGATCACGGCGTGGCCCCGGCTGAGGATGCGCTCCTCCAGGCGGGCCAGTAGGCCCCGCGGCCCTTCCAGGTCGAAGTCCACCTCCGGGATGAGGCAGAAGTTCACTTCCGACAGGGCCAGGGTGGCGTGGGCGGCCACGAAGCCGGACAGCCGCCCCATGAGCTTGACCAGGCCGATGCCGCCCGGAGCACCGGTGGCCTCGTTGTGCGCGCCCAGGATGGCGTGGGTGGCGGCCTCCACCGCGGTCTGGAAGCCGAAGGTCTGCTCAACGAAGCAGATGTCGTTGTCGATGGTCTTGGGGATGGCGATCACCCCGATCTTCAGCCGCCGGGCCTCGATCTCGTTGGTGATGGCCTGGGCCGCGTGCAGGGTGCCGTCGCCGCCGATCATAAACAACAGCCCGATGTTGAGCCGCTCCAGGGCGTCCACCACCTGGTCGATGGGCTGGGCCCCGCGGCTCATGCCCAAAAAGGAGCCCCCCCGGCCGTGGACGTTGGCCACCCGTTCCGGGGTCAGCTCCACCAGCTCGTGGCCGTAGTCGGGAATGAATCCCCGCAGGCCGTAGCGCACCCCCACCACGTTGGCCACGCCGTAGATGTAGTGGAGCTGCAGCACGATGGAGCGCACCAGGGAGTTGATGCCCGGGCACATGCCCCCGCAGGTGACGATGGCCACCTTCAGCTTGGAGGGATCGAAGTAGATGTATTCCCGGGGGCCGGCGGGCTCGAAGCTGGGCAACAGCCGGCAGGCCTCGGCCTCCACCGACCCCGCGGCCGAGGCCAGAGAGGGGTCCACCAGCACCCGCTGGCTGTCGTCCACGAAGGCGGTGAACTCGGTCTGGGAACGGCGCATGGGATTGGGGATCTTGGCCGGCCCCAGGCTGGGGATGTGGGTCTGGTCGGGAGTGACCTCGTGCCTGTCCTCGGACATGGGCCTCCTCCTGCCTGCTCGGTGCTTTACCTTCGTTTTCGCCAAGGTAGCACCGCCCCCCAGGCCGGTCAAGGCGCGGCCTTTCCCATCCCGAAGCCATGTGCTACCATTTCCCCGCCCCNGCACGAGTGGGCGCGATGTGACAGACCAACCACAGGTGGACGAGATCATGCAGACCAGCTTTTGCCAGGAGGGGGTGCGGCGTACGGTGTTCGGCCGGGGCCGGGCCGCCGAGCTGGCCGCGGAAGTGGCGCTGTTGGGGGGAGGGCCGGCCCTGGTGGTATTGGACCCGGTGGTGCAGGAGACCGGAGTGGCCGCCGGCGCCCTGGAGAGCCTGGAGGAGGCGGGGGTGGACTACCGCCTCTACACCGACATCACCCGTGAGCCCGAGCCGGCCGAGGCCGAGGCGGCCGCGGCTCTGGGCCGGGAGTTGAAGGCGCGGGTGGTGGTGGGCATCGGGGGNGGCAGCGCCCTGGACCTGGCCAAGGCCGCGGCGGTGCTCATGACCAACCCGGGCCGGGCCACCGACTACGTGGGCCTGGATCTGGTCAAGGTGCCGGGCCCGCCCACGGTGATGGTGCCCACCACCGCGGGCACGGGCAGCGAGGTGACCTTCACCGCGGTGCTCACCCGGCGCGCCGACCGCTTCAAGGGCGGGATCAACGGCCGCCTGCTCTACCCCCACACCGCGCTGTTGGACCCCCTGCTCACGCGCACCTGTCCGCCCTACCTCACGGCCACGGTGGGCATGGACGCCCTGACCCACGCCATGGAGGCCTACACCAGCCGCGCGGCCTCGCCCCTCAGCGACCTGTACGCCCTGGAGGCCATCCGCCTGGTGGGGCGGCATCTGCGCGCGGCGGTGGCCCACGGGGAGGACCTGGAGGCGCGGGAGGGGATGCTCATGGCCTCCTACCTGGCGGGCCTGGCCCTGGCCCTGGCCGGGGTGGGGGCGGTGCATGCCATGGCCTATCCCCTGGGGGCCTTCTTCGACCTGCCCCACGGCGAGGCCAACGCCATCCTGCTGCCCTACGTGCTGGAATACAACCTCATGGCCTGTCCAGAGCGCTTCGCGGCCATGGCCCGGGCTCTGGCCGAGCTACCCCCCGGGCTCACCACCCGCCAAGCGGCCAAGGCCTGCGTGGCCGAGGTGCGCGAGCTAGCCCGGGACATCGGTATCCCCTCCGGGCTGGCCAACCTGGGCATACCCCAGGCCGAGGTGCCGGCCATGGCGGCCAAGGCCATGGGCGTGGCCCGACCCATCGCCAACAACCCGCGCCGGGTGAGCGCGGAAGACCTGGAGGCCCTCTACCACCGGGCCTTCACAGCCTGAACGGAGTGTGTCATGCCGGGATTCGAGTGGCTGGGCGAGGAGGAACGCCAGGCGGTCCTGGAGGTGATGGACCGCGGGGTGCTGTTCCGCTACGAGTTCGCCGACCAGCGCCAGGGGGTGTTCACGGTGCGCGAGTTCGAGGAGGCCTTTGCCCGATACGTGGGCGCCTCCCACGCCCTGGCCGTGAGCAGCGGCACCGCGGCCTTGAAGGTGGCCCTGGCCGCCCTGGGGGTGGGGCCGGGCGACGAGGTGATCACCCAGGGCTTCACCTTCGTGGCCACCTGGGAGGCCATTCTGGACGTGGGGGCGGTGCCGGTGTTCTGCGAGGTGGACCAGAGCCTGTGCATGGACCCCGACGACCTGGCCCGCCGTATCACCGACCGCACGGCCTGCATCATCCCGGTGCACATGCTGGGGGGCCAGGCGCGCATGGACCGCATCCTGGAGGTGGCCGCGGCCCACCACATCCCGGTGCTGGAGGACACCGCCCAGGCCTGCGGCGCCACCCTGAAGGGCAAGGCCCTGGGCACCCTGGGCACGGTGGGCACCTTCTCCTTCGACCCGGTCAAGACCATGACCACCGGTGAGGGCGGCATGCTGGTCACCAACGACCAGGCCCTGTGGCAGAACGCCAGCGAGTACCACGACCACGGCCACGACCACCGTCCCGTGGGCCGGGGCAACGAGGGCCGACGCTTCTTCGGCTTCAACTACCGCATGACCGAGCTGCAGGGGGCCATCGGCCTGGCCCAGTTGGCCAAGCTNCCCCGCATGCTGGAGCGCCAGCGCGCCCACAAGGCCGCCCTCAAGGAGGCCCTGGCCCGCATCCCTGGCATCAGCTTCCGCGAGCTGCCCGACGAGGAAGGAGACTCGGCCACCTTCCTCACCTGGTTCATGCCCGACGCGGAACAGGCCCAGCGCCTGGCCGGNCTGTTGAGCGAGCGGGGCGCAGCACCCATCGCCTGGGGCGGCAACACCTGGCACGCCTACCCCCACTGGGAGCACCTGCACGCCGGCGCCACCGTGTTCCGCTCCGGCTGGCCCTTCCGCCGTCCCGAGGGCGAGCTGGCCTACGCCCCCGACGCCCTGCCCCGCACCTCCGCCCTGTTGGCCCGCACCCTGAGCTGGCAGATCATNCTCAACTGGGGCGAGGAAGACCTGGAGCGCATGACCGAGGCCATAAACGCCGCGGTGGCGGCCTGGTAGGAGGGAGNCCGTGGCCCTGCACGTGATCATACCCGCCCGCTACGGCTCCAGCCGATTCCCCGGAAAACCCCTGGTGGACATAGGCGGCAAGCCCATGATCCAGCACGTGATGGAACGCGCCGCCCGAGTGGAGGGCGTGGCCACGGTGGCCGCGGCCACCGACGACGAGCGCATCCGCCGCGCGGTGGAGGCCTTCGGGGGACGGGTGCTCATGACCCCGGCGGAGCTGCGCACCGGCAGCGACCGCGTGGCCGCCGCCGCGCGCATGCTGGGCCTGGGCGACCAGGAGCTGGTGGTCAACGTGCAGGGCGACCAGCCCCTGCTGCCCCCGGAGGTGATCAGCCACACCGCCGCGCCCCTCTTGGCCGAGCCCGCCCTGGGCATGTCCACCCCGGTGGTGGCCATCACCCGGCGCGAGGAGATCGACGACCCCAACCACGTCAAGGTGGTGATGGACGCGGCGGGCAACGCCCTGTACTTCTCCCGCCGGGCCATACCTCACCCCCGCGACGGGGGCGAAGTGACCTACTACAAGCACCTGGGGGTGTACGTGTTCCGGGCCTGGTTCCTGCAGCGCTTCGCCCAGATGCCCACCGGCCGCCTGGAGGCCATCGAGAAGCTGGAACAGCTACGGGTGCTGGAGGCGGGGGAGAAGATCCGCTGCGTGATAACCGGACACGACTCGCCCGAGGTGGACCGCCCCGAGGACGCCAGGCGCGTGGCCGCCCTCCTGGCGGGATAGGCACCCAGAGCCAAGACAGAGGGGGGGCATTTGCGGGAAGCGGTGTGAGGCCCTTCCGCCCACCGCACTTACCCCATCGGCGCCACCCGCCTCAAGGCCGAGCCCTGCGGGCGGCCCCTGGCGGGGCCGGCCTTGACCCGGGCGGCGCCGATGGGGTGGGGCGCCTTCAGTACAAGTAGAGCCGGCGCACCTCCAGGCGCACCGGGGGGCGTCCGGGCCGGTTCTGATAGCGATAGCGCAGGCGCACGTACTTGAGCCGCTGCACCTTGCGTCCCAGGTAGAGGCCGGTGAGGTAGCTGTGGGCCTGGAAGGCCTCGCCGGTGGCGGTGTAGACGGTCCAGCTGCGCGCCACCCAGGTGGGCCGGTGCTGGGCCGTGGCCGCCACCTCCCGCTTGTCCAGGGCCCACTCCGCGGTGTCGATACCTGCGCGCAGGTTGAAGATGTGGGGCAGGTCCTGGTCGTCCACTGCCACCAGTTGGGCCACGGTCTCGCCCTGGCGCACCTGCACCCCGTTGGTGAGCAGGCTCACCAGGTACACCCGGGTGAGGCCGGTGAGCCAGGCCGGCGCCTCCAGCACTATCTCCTCCCGCTCCGGCCCCAGGGTCAGGGGGCGCTCCACCAGCTCGGCGCGGGCGTGGGCCAGGAACTCGGCTGGGGCGGTGCGGGCCCGGGCGGGGCGGGTGAGCAGCAGGGGCGAGAAGGCAAGCTGCAGGGCCAGGGCGGACAGGATCACCCCCAGCACCTTGCGCCGGGGGCCGGCGCTGCCCAGGCCGGCCCGGCCGATGAGGGGCAAGGAATACTCGGCCAGCAGGCCCAGGCAGGCCACCACGAAGCCCCCCAGCCCCAACGCCCGCAGCCACATGCTCTGGGCCACCAGCTCGGACATCTGGGGGTGCCACCAGGCGGCGGTGAGGGCCAAGGCCAGGCCCATGCCCCACCACAGCAGGACCAGGGCCCGCAGCAGCCAGTAGAGGCTCATGGGGGTGAGGCCGGTGCGGGGTGGGGGTGGGCTGGAGGCCGGCACCAGCAGGCGCAGGATCACCAGGCCGGCCAGACCCGCCAGGGCCGCGGTCATGGACAGCAGGCCGAACCAGGTGAGGGCCAAGGTGGGGCCGGGCCCCAGGGCCACGGCCAGATAGGCCAGCCAGGCGCTGCGCCGTCCGCTGCCCCAGAGGCGGAGCACCAGCAGCACCGCCCCGGAGATGGCCCCCCACAACACCGCCGCGGCCAGAGGAGGCCCCAGCTTGGCCGCGGCCGGAGGCCAGGCCGTCACCAGGTCGGGCCGCACCCAGGGCATGAACAGCAGGGCCGCGGCCGCAGCCAGGGCCGCGGCGGCCAGGGCGCTGGGCAGGTGTCCCGCGGGGCGGGCGGGCATGGCCGCCCGCAGCCACAGCGACAGGCCG
>MTPE01000429.1 GCA_002011835.1 Desulfarculaceae bacterium JdFR-95
AAATCGTCCCGTATCCCTTTCCAAATCATTTTCCTCGCAAAGACGAACGCACAATCCTGTTCATCCCAGGCCGGCCCTGTCAAGGCCGTGCCCTTTCAGGGTGGCCTTCAGGCCGCCTTGACAGGGCCGGCCTGGGATGGTTTTACCACCACCCCGCCATTTGCCGGACGAGCCAAATCAAAGCCGCTTTCCCTGGAAATCGACGATGAACCGGTTCGAGGCGGGGGCAGGAGCTCAGGGCCGAGGCGCGTGGCTCAGAGCAGGGGCTGGCCCATCAGCTCCAGGTCGAGCAGGGCGCGCTTGGTGTCCAGCCCAGCACCGAAGCCGGTGAGGGCGCCGCGGCTGCCCACCACGCGGTGGCAGGGTACGAAGATGGGCACCGGATTGCTACCCACGGCCCGGCCCACGGCCCGCGCCGCCCGCGGGCGGCCCACCGCCGCGGCCACCTGGCCGTAGGTGCGCCGCTGGCCGTAGGGTATGCGCCGCAGCTCGGCCAGCACCGCGCGGGTGAAGGGGCTCAGGCCCTCCAGGTCCACCGGCGCGTCCAGCTCCACCGGCTCGCCGCGCAGGTAGGCCAGCAGTTGCCGGCCCGCCTCCAGCTCCTCGGGCGCCACCGCCTGGGTGGCGGCGCCGGGGGCACGGCGGTCCAGCAGGCGCCCGAAGTGGCGCAGGTCGTGGGCCGGTATGCTGAGCGCCACCAGCCCCCGCGGGCCCACCGCACCGTACATGGGCCCCAGGCGGGTCTCCAGGGTGAATACCTTCACGCTTTCCATAATGCTCCCTGTCGCAGGTCGCGGGCCTCCAGGGCCTCGGCCAAGGCCGTGAGGGCCCGATCCTTGTCCCCGGCCCAGTCCGGGGCCAGCAGGCGGTCCGGCCCGGGGTCGGCCACCAGGCGGTGGACCAACGTCTCCGGCCGCAGGCGGGCCAGGAACTCGGCCGCGGCCGCGGCCCACTGCTCGCGGCTCCACAGAGAGAGGCGGCCGGCGGTGTATTCCCCCGCCAGGCGGCTGCCGGCCAGGACCATGAGGTTGTGCATCTTGACCCCCCACACCCCCAGGCGGGCCAGGAACTCGGCCGTGGCCGCAGTGTGTTCCGGCCCCTCGCCGGGCAGACCCAGGATCACGTGGGCCACCACCGGGATACCCCGGGCTCGGGCCTCGGCCGCCGCGGCCTGGAAGCAGGCCACGTCGTGACCCCGGCCCAGGGCGGCCAGGGTCTGGTCGTGGGCGCTCTGCAGGCCCAGCTCCAGCCACATGGGCTTGGTGCGGGCGGCCTCCTCTAGCACCTGCCAGCGGGCCGGGTCCAGGCAGTCGGGCCGGGTGGAGACGATGAGACCGGCCACCCGGGGGTGGCGGCAGGCCGGCTCCAGGATGCGGCGCAGGTTGTGGGCCGAGGTGTGGGTGGTGGTGTAGGCCTGGAAGTAGGCCAGGGCCAGGGGGACGGGCTTGTTCCGGCGGCGGCTGCGCTCCTCCAGGCGGGCCAGGGCCTGCTCGATCTGGCGGGCGATGGGTACGTCCCCCTGGCCGCGGCCCGAGCCCGAGGGCGGGCAGAAGGCACAAGGGGCACGGGCGATGGTGCCGTCGCGCACCGGGCAGGACAGGCCCGCGTCCAGGGGCAGCTTCACCACCGGCCGCCCGAAGCGCGCGCGCAGCCAGGGGCCCAACAGGTTCACCCGGCCGGCCAGGCGAGTGGCGTTCACGGCCGCCTCCCTCCGGGTGGGCGGGGAGGCGGGGGCAGGATGGGAGCCTCCTCGCGTATCACCCAGATGCGGTTGCGCTGGCCGGGGATGGGCTGGCCGCGGCCGTAGCGGGCCCGCAGGGCGGGGTCGTGGCACAGGCCGAAGTAGCGGCGTTTGCCCGTGGGGCCGCAGAACTCCAGGCACACGAATCGCCCCCCGCGGCGGTTGTCGCCCACGTCGTAGTCGATCAGCCACTCCGGGTCCCAGGCCAGGTAGCGGTCGTCCAGGTAGGGGGGGCGGTTGGTGAACATGGCGTCGGGAGGGAAGCGGCCCTGATGGTCGGCGGCGAAGCGCTCCAGGGCCTGCTCGATCATCTTCGCCCGGCGCAGGAAGTCCTCGTAGGCGCGGCGCTGGCGGCGGTGGCGGCCGGCCACGGCCAGAACCAGGCATAGTATCAAGAGCCCTATCAGGACCCAACGTTCCCAGGGGGCCAGGCCGAGGGGATGATCACGCTCCATGGTTGGGGAATATAGCACAGCCCGGTGCCGGTTGTCGCCGGTCGGGGCGAAGGGGGAAAAGGGTCCTGTCCCGAGCAAGCGAATTTGAGCAATCAGTAGAGATTCTCTTGACATGGGTCTGGCAACCCGCAGAGAATAGACACGCCGTTTTGGGAGGATGAAGGGAACAGACGCGGGAGGGCATCCATGAGTGCATCAGGGGAGGATTCAGAAAGACTCTTGACCATCAAAGAGGTGGCGGCCCACACCGGACTTCCTCCCTCCACCATACGCTACTACGATCAGCAGTTTGCCGACTATATCGGCGTGGTCCGTGGTCCCGGCCGGAGGCGGCTGTTCTCTGCCCAGGCGGTGGAACGTCTGTTGGAGGTGCAGCACCTGCTGAAGGAGGAGGGCCTTTCGGTCCGCCAAGCGCGTCAGCTCCTGATGGGAGAGGGCGGAGACACCGCAGGGCTGGCCGCTTTGCGGGCCGAGGTGGACGGCCTGCGGGAGGAGCTGGCCCGCCTGCGCAAAGAGGTGGAGGCGCTCCAAGATCAGGTGGCCGAGTTGCGCGAGATCCAGCGGCGGACCCTGGGAGTGTTGGACGGCNTGGCCCGCGGCTGACTCTGGCCCCAGCCGGCGGTCTGCAGCAGCCCACCCCGGCATGGGGCNGGCATTGTGTATGGCACCATGGTTTAGTTGCTTTTCCCGGATGCCTCCGGTCAGGGACAGGCGGCCGCATACCACTGTCCGGTGTGTGCCGCGGTAGGGTTCCCCCTTGTGACTCCGTCGCCGGGGACACATACTTGTCCCTACGACCCCAGACAGGGGGAAACCGCCCGTTTGGCTACTCCAGGGCGGCGCGGCGGATGATCTCGCGCCACATGCGGTCTTCCCGCTGGGCGCGGCGCAGCTCCAGGACCACGGCCAGTCCCAGTCCGGCCAGGGCCAGAAGCGTCAGTACCATCTGCAGAGTGTTCATGGCTTCTCCCTTGTAGGCATAAGCTAGACCACCAGACAGCGGTAGCGCATCCCCGCCAGCACCCGGCGTATGCTCAGGGGGCAGACGTTGCTCTCGAAGTTGCGGCAGCAGCGCTCCTGTTCATCCCACTCCAGCAAGCGGCAAGACAGGCAGTAGAACTCTGGCTCGAACTTGGAGTCGGGGGATGGAGTGTGCTCTTCCATGGGGGTCGCTCCTGTGTCTGTGCCCGGTTCGGCGTTCGCGGTGGGGTTNTGCAAGTACGGTGCCACTCGGTCCGTGCGGGACAAGTGGCTGTATTCAAAGGGATTGTTCGTGGGAAGGGCCGGGAGGCGCGGCAGGAATTGCCTCTGCCATCGGCCTGAGCGGCAAAACCATGGCGCAGGGCGGGCGAGCGGAGCGGAGAGGGGTTAGTCCACCGGTGGTGTCAGATAGGTCTGCAGGTCCTGTTTCATCTGTTCCAGGCTGCGCTCCAGCTCGGCCAGGGCGGCGGGGGCCAGCTCCAGCTTGCCCTCGCGCCCGATCTGCTCCAGGCGGCGGGCGGCCTCCAGGGCGGCCTCGGCCTCGAAGTAGCCCACTGCGCCCTTGATGGTGTGGGCGGCGCGGGCCAGGGCTTGGGGATCGCCGTCCTCCAGGGCCTGGCGGGTCTGCTGGATCATGCCGGGGCATTCCTGGATGAACATCTCGGCCAGTTGGCGGATCAGATCGGGATGTTCGGCGAAGCGCTTCTCCAGGCGTGCCCGATCCACCACCCCTTGAAGGGGCTGGGATGAGGGAGGGACGGCGGGGGCGGGGGAAGGAGTGCCCTGGCCGGACAACACCTGGCGGATGGTTTCTTCCAGGGTGTTGGGGTCGATGGGTTTGGTTATGTAGTGGTCCATGCCCGCGGCCAGGGCGCGCTGGCGGTCCTCGCGCATGGCATGGGCGGTCATGGCGATGATGGGTATGTGTCCGCCCTGTTTGCCTTCCAGTTCCCGAATGCGGCGGGTGGCGCCCAGGCCGTCCATCTCGGGCATTTCCACGTCCATGAGGATGAGGTCGTATTGCCCTTTTTGCCAGGCCTCCACGGCCTGATGGCCGTTGACCACGGTGTCCACCTGGTGGCCCCAGCGGCCCAGGATCTCCTTGGCCACGCGCTGGTTGATGGGGTTGTCTTCGGCCAACAGTATCTTCAAGGCGCGGGTGGAAGGACGAGAGACGCTGGGCTTGGCCGTGGGAACGGTGGTGCGGTCTCCCAGGGCATTGCGCAGGATCTGCTCCAACTCGGGCCTGAGCACCGGCTTGGGCAGGTGCCAGCGCAGACCCAGCTCACGACAGCGGCGCACCTCGCGGCGCCGGCGGGCCGAGCCCAACAGCAGGATCACCGGTCCGGCCAGGCCGGCTTCCTTCAGGCGGGGGGCCAGCTCGTGGCCGTCTTGGTCGTCCAGCAGGGTGTCCACCAGGGCCAGGTCCACCCGGCGGCCCTGTTCCTGTTCGCTCCTCAGGGTATGCAGAGCGCTCTCTCCCCCTTCACAGGCCAGGGGCTCCATGCCCAACTCGCGGCACAGGGCGCAGAGGTTGTCGCGGCTGCGGGGATGGTCGTCCACCACCAGGGCGCGTCGGCCCTGCAGGATCGCTGGCGGGGTGTAGGGCGGCTCGGGTTCGGGGGGCAGGCCCAACACCAGGTCGAAACGGAAGGTGCTGCCTTGGCCGGGTCGGCTGGTGAGCGACATGCTGCCCCCCATCAGCTCCACCAACCGGGCGCTGATGGCCAGGCCCAGGCCGGTGCCGCCGTAGGCGCGGGTGGTGGACATGTCGGCCTGCTCGAAGGGGCGGAAGATGCGTTCCTGCTTCTCCGGGGGGATGCCGATGCCGGTGTCGGCCACCGCCATCTCCAGGCGTACCTGGCCGTCCTGGCGTTCGCGCAAGGAGGCGCTGACCGCCACCTCGCCCCGCTCGGTGAACTTGATGGCGTTGCCCACCAGGTTGGCCAATACCTGGCGCAGGCGCACGGGGTNGCCCACCACCCGCTCCGGCACCTCCGGCTCCACCCGACAGGTGAGCTCCAGGCCCTTCTCCTGGGCGCTGGTGGCCAGCAGNCGCAGGCTGTCGCCCAGCACCTCGCGCAGGGAGAACGGCAACTCCTCCAGTTGCAGTTTGCCCGCCTCCACCTTGCTGAAGTCCAGGATCTCGTTGATCACCCTGAGCAGGGACTGGGCCGAGCGCTGGGCCAGCTCCAGGTACTCGCGCTGTTCGGGGGTGGGGTCGCTCTCCAACAGCAGGCCGATCATACCGATGATACCGTTCATGGGGGTGCGGATCTCGTGGCTCATCATGGCCAGGAACTCGCTCTTGGCCCGGTTGGCCTCCTCGGCCTGGCGGCGGGCGCGTACCAGGTCGGTGACGTTGATCACGTTGAGCAGCACCCCGTCGTAGACGTCGCCCCGCCAGATGCCCTGCACCCGCACGATCACCTCGTACTCGCCCAGGGGTCGCTGTTTGACCAAAGGCGGGGTGTTGGGGTCGCGGCTCATGCGGGCGATCACCTCCTCCACCCGCCGCCAGACCTCCGGGGAGTGCAGTTCCCGGAGGCTCTTGCCCAACACCTGGTCGCGTTCCAGCCCGGCCAGCTTACACATGTAGTCGTTTATCTCCACCACTACGTTGTCGCGGTCGGCGAAGACCACCCCCTCCTCCATGGAGGAGATCATGGCCTTGAGCTTGGCGTACTCTCGCTGGGCGGCCTCCTCGGCCTCCTTGCGTTGGGTGATGTCCTCCTTGACCGCCAGATAGTGGGTGGTCTGGCCTTGGGCGTCCTTGATGGGGGAGATGGAGGCATACTCCCAGTAGAGGGAGCCGTCCTTCTTGCGATTGAGCAGCTCGCCCCGCCACTCGCGGCCTGCAGAGAGGTCTTCCCACATCTCTTGATAGACCTGGGGGGACATCAGGCCGGACTTGAGGATGCGGGGGTTCTGGCCGATGGCTTCCTCGACGCTGTAGCCGGTGACCTGGCAGAACTTGGGATTGACGTACTCGATGCGCCCTTCGCGGTCGGTGATCACCACCGAGGCCGGGCTCTGCTCCACGGCCTGGGAGAGCTTGCGCAGGCGTTCCTCCACCTGCTTGCGTTCGGTGAGGTTGGTCACGAAGGCGAAGGCCCCCACCGGCCGCCCTTGGGCGTCGAAGAGGGTGCTGGCCGACATAAAAACATAGACGGAAGATCCGTCTTTGGCCATCAAGGTGGTTTCATGATCCTGATGAATCATTTTGCTGACTTGCGTCAGCACTTGGCGTGTGGCTTCCCGCTGATCCGGGTGCACGAACTCCAGCAGGGAGCGCCCCAGCATCTCCTCCCGGCGATAGCCCAGCATGTCGCAGAGGGCTTGGTTCACCTCGGCGATGACCAATTCCTGGTCGATGAGCCAGAAGCCTTGCCGGCTGGTGGCGATGATCTGGCGCAGGCGGGCCTCGCTGGCTTGCAGTCGGGCCAGCATCTCCTTCTGTTGGCTGATGTCCAACAGGAGCTCCACCCCGCCCACCACCTTGCCCGTGGGGTCGGTCATCAGGTCCGAGTTCTTGAGCATGGTCAGGTGGCGGCCGTCTTTGGTGAGCAGGGTACACTCCCGTCCCATGATCGGCTTGGGATGAGAGGGATCGAACAGCAGGCATTGTTGGGTGCAGGGACCAGACAGGAGGTCGGTGCAGAGGCGGCCGATCATTTCTTCGGGCTGGTAGCCACTCAGCTCCACCATGCGCTGGTTGACGCCGGTGATGCGGCGTTCGGTATCCACGGTGAAGATGGCGGTGGGCACCATACGGTAGAGGCGTTCCGCTTCCTCCTTGGCCGCCTTCAGCTCCCGGGTGCGCATGACCACCGTGTCTTCCACCTGCTCGGCGCGGTTGCGCTGGGCGCAGATGTAGGCGGCCAGCAGGAACGAGACCAACAGGACCACCCCGGCCATGACCCAGGGCGGCCAGCGCGGAGTGAGGCACAGCAGGGCCGGCGCCGGGGTGACGGTGACCAGCCAGGGCAGTCCGCCCATCACGAAGCGCACCCGATGGTAGAGGTGAGACGGCACCTGGGCAACAGCGGGCCGCCCTTGGCCCTTGCGGGTCCGCGAGAACCACATCGCCCAGGCCCCCTCCTCCGGGGCCCAGCCTTCCACTTCCAGACGTACGTCCAGTCCCGAGGGTTGGGATGCGCGCGACGCCCGGGCCAGCACCTCGTCCAGGGAAAACACCCCCATGACGAACCCGTACAGCCGCCCCTCCTCTCCCGAGGGGTCGCTCCCCTCCAGAATGGGGGCGAACACCCATACCGGGTGTTTGAGCCCCGGTATGATGTCCAGGTCCTTGCCCACCGCCATGGCCACCCGGCCCTCGTTGCGGGCGCGGAACATGGCCTGAGCCGCGGTGGGCAGGCGGGCCAGGTCCAGTCCGTTGAGCTCCTCCTTCCGGGGCAGAGGCTCACGGGAGGTGAGATGGCACACCGGCAGGTATCGACCTGGAAAGAGCCCCGGATCCTGGTAGTCGCCCCGGGGAGGATGAATGGTGTAGGGAGAGGTGGCCTGCTGGTGGACGAGTGCCTCGAAGATGGCCTTGCGGTCGTAAGGCACCACCGGCACCAGGGCTATCACTCGCAGAGTGCTGGAGCGGGTGACAAAGCGGTGCACCAGGTGCTGGAAGCGCTGCCGGCTGGGGTTGGGGTTCACCAGGGCGAAGTCGCGCAGGAAGCGCAGGGCGATCAGGTTGCGTTCGATGAGGTGTTGTAGGGTCACCACCCTGGTGGTGGCGCGGAAACGGAACATGTCCTGGAAGTGGCGCTCCAGGAAACGGTCCACCAGCCAGCCCAGCAATACCGCCGCCACCAGTCCCGCGGCCATGACGACCAGGGACACTCCTCCGATCCGAAAACGGCGTATCGTGCCCTTTGGGGCCGGAGGGGCGGACTCCGGGCGGGTGAAGGTCTCCTGGTTTGTCTGCAAGTGCCCGGCGGACAGGGTGTCACCTCCGCGGAAAGGTCCTGGACTCTATGATAACAAAGTTATAGACCGCTCGGCGTCTGGTCGCCACCGGAGGCGCCTGGTAGGATGTGATCCACCTGGGGTGCGAGAAAAGGGTGTCGGCACATGGGCAAGCCCTANCTCTCCTTGCGGGCGCTGGTTCCCTGGCGCCAGTTGCCCCGCCCCCTGGACTGGGCGGGCATATTCGGGCGTTCGGCGCCGCTGGAGCTGGAGATCGGCTTCGGCAACGGCGAGCGCCTGGTGCGTCGTGCCCGGCGCCACCCGGAGCGCAACCTGGTGGGGGTGGAGGTGTCCTGGCCCTCGGTGCGGCTCACCTTGCGCAAGATACACCGTCTGGGCCTGACCAATCTGCGTCTGGTCATGGCCGGGGCCGAGGTGGCCCTGGCGCGGCTGTTCGCTCCCCACAGCCTGGTGCGGGTGGACGCTTTGTTCCCCTGTCCCTGGCCGGCCCCGCGTCACCAGCGGCGGCGCCTGTTCCACCACGGCTTTTTGCGTCTGCTCAACAGCCGGATGCAGACCGGGGCCTTCTTCCGTATGGTCACCGACCATCGTGGCTTCTTCGCCTGGGTGCTGGGCCAGTGTGCAGACACCGGTTTCCTGGTGGCCCATCGCCGGCGGGGCCCAGGGGTGGAGACCAAGTATGAGCGCAAGTGGCGCGCCGCGGGCCAGGAGGAGTTCTACGAACTGATCCTTTGCAAACAGCGGCACCTGGAGGTGCCGCTGCCGGAGGAGGTGGCGTTGCGTAGATACGTGGTCAGGCGCCTGGAGCGCGGGCATCTGGAGAACCGCCGTTTCGGCGACGACCCCCTGGTGGCCTTCAAGGACCTGGTTCTGGACCCTGAGCGCGGTCGGGGGCTGTTGCGCACCGTAGTGGTGGAGGAGGGCTTCACCCAGACCCTCTGGCTGGAGTTCCGGGCCGTGGAGGAGGGCTGGCGCCTGCGCCCGGCCGAGGGCTGCGGCCTGGTGCCCACCCTGGGGGTGCGCTGGGCCCTGGAGCTGGCCAGTCGTCTGGCCGAGGGGCGCCCGCCGGTAGGGCCACCCGAGCAAGGCTGATCGGCGGGGATGCCGTCCCCCGGCGGGACGGGCCGCC
>MTPE01000449.1 GCA_002011835.1 Desulfarculaceae bacterium JdFR-95
CCTGACGGGAGTGGGGCCTTTGCCGCGAGGCCCCTACGGGAGCACGCGAGACTACTCTGCCTGACGAGCTATCCCGACCCGTTATGGGAGGCCAAGCCTTGGCCCTAGCCGCCGCCCACGGCGGGGAACAGGCCCACGCGGTCGCCGTCGTCCAGGGGGGTGTCGTGGGGGGCGGCCTTGCCGTTACGCATCACCACTTTGACTTCCTCGGGGGGTATACCCAGTTCGTGCATGAGGTCCTGGGCGGTGAGTCCCGGGCGGTGGGGGAGTTTCAGTCCCTGGTGGGGGTCGTAGTGGGGGACGTGGCAGCGCAGGGAGGTGGAGAGGAACACTTCGATGGCCATGGTGTCACTCCTCCAGCCAGGCCAGGATGGCTTGGCGGTCGGCGTCCAGCTCTGGTGCGGGGCGCCGGCTTGGGGAGTCGGTGTGGTCGCCCATCTTCAGGGGGTCGCCGGCCAGGCGCAGGCTCTGTTTCCCCAAGGGAACATCCACCAGCATGTTGCGGCTCTGCACTTGTGGTTCGTGGTGCAGGGCGGCCACGTCGTTCAGGGGCCCGCAGGGGATGCCGGCGTGGGTGAGCCGCTNCAACCACCATTGTACCGTATGCTGGCGCAGGGTGCTCTCCAGCTCGCGCTTGAGTTCGGCGTGGTTCTGGGTGCGGGAGGGGTTGTCCCGGAAGCGGGGGTCTCGGGCCAGCTCCGGGCGGTCCAGGGTTTGGCAGAGCTTGGCGAACAGGCGGTCGTTGCCCGCGGCGATGACGATGGCTCCGTCCTGGCAGGAGAACAGGTCGAAGGGGGTTATGGAGGGGTGGCGGCAGCCCAGCGGGCCGGGGGCGATGCCCTCGGCGGCGAAGCGGGCCAGGGCGTTCTCCAGGATGGCCACCTGGCAGTCCAGCATACTGATGTCCACCAGGGTGCCGCGGCCGGTGTGCTGGCGCTGGTGTAGTGCGGCCAGGATACCGATGGCGGCATAGAGCCCAGCAGTGATGTCGCCGATGGAGGTGCCCACGCGGGTGGGGGGGCCGCCTTCGGGTCCGGTGAGGCTCATGATGCCGCCCATGGCCTGGATGACCAGGTCGTAGGCCGGGCGCTGGGCATAGGGGCCGTGTTGGCCGAAGCCGCTGATGGCGGCGTAGATCAGGCGGGGGTGGCTCTGCTGCAGGCGAGGCCAGCCCCAACCCAGGCGCTCCATGACTCCAGGNCGGAAGTTCTCCACCAGCACGTCNGCCTTGTGCAGGAGGCGTTCAAAGACGGCGCGGTCGTCGGGATCCTTCAGGTCCAGGGCGATGGAGAGCTTGCCCCGGTTGAGGGAGGCGAAGTAGGCCGAGCGGCCCTCCACAAAGGGTCCGAAGCGGCGGGCATCGTCGCCCTGGGGGGGCTCCACCTTGATCACCCGGGCGCCCAGCCAGGCCAGAACCTGAGTGCAGAAGGGCCCGGCCAGCACACGGGTGAGGTCCAGGACCGTGATGTCGTACAGAGGGGCTTGTGCTTGAGGCAGGTCCATGATTCGGAGCTCCGGGTGAGGTTGAGGCCATGATAGCAAGGCCGCACAGAAAGTATAAGGGAACACCNCCCCTTCCCCTCCTCCCCCTGGTCGCGGAAGGCAAGAAGATATTCGCGGCGATCCCTGCCGGGTCAGGCGAGGCAGTCTTGAGTGAGTGGCTCGTCGGTGCGCAGAGCTCTGGTCAGGCGCCGGCCCAACACCTGTTCCAACTGGTCGGGGGTGAGTCCCTCGGCGGGGCGCTTGGCCGCCAGGTCTTCCTCGCGCAGGCGGTGGCCNGGGGGCAGGTCGCGCGNCGCCACCAGGCCCCGGCGCACCAGGCGGCGGTTGTCNNNCTCGCANGGGGCGGGACGTTTCNCCCCGTCGCCCAGGGCGGCCTCCACCTTGCGGATGCCTTGCACCAGGGCGGCCAGCTCATCGGGTTCCAGGGAAGCGCGATGNTCCGGCCCGGGCAGGCTGCGGTCCAGGGTGAAGTGCTTCTCTATCACCACCGCGCCCAGGGCCACCGCGGCCAAAGGCACCTCCAGGCCCAGGGTGTGGTCGGAGTAACCCACCGGGCAGCCGGTGGCCTGGGCCATGGTGACCATGGCACGCAGGTTCACCTCCTCCGGCGGAGCAGGATACTGGGTCACACAGTGCAGCAGGATCACCTCGGGACAACCAGCCGTACGCAGAATCTCCACCGCCCGTTCCACCTCCTCCAGATAGCACATGCCGGTGGAGAGGATCACCGGCTTGCCCAGACCGCCCAGGAAGCGCAGGTAGGGCAGGTTGATCACCTCACCCGAAGGCACCTTGAAGCGCCGCATGCCCAGCTCGTGTAGCATGGCGGCGCTGCGGCGGTCGAAGGGGCTGGAGAGGAACTCGATGCCCTCCTCCTGGCAGGCGGACATGAGGCGGGCGGTGGCCGCCTGGTCCAGCTCCAGACGCTTGAGCATCTGGAACTGGCTCTCGGCGCGGTCGGTGGTCTGGAGCTGATAGGCGGCCTTGGGGGCCTGGCGGGTGGCCAGGCGCTCGGCGCGGAAGTTCTGAAACTTGACCACGTCGGCGCCGGCCCGGGCCGCGGCGCGCACCAGCCGCAGGGCCAGGTCCAGGTCCCCGTTGTGGTTGACCCCGGCCTCGGCGATGATCAGACAGCGGCGGGCAGTATCCTGGGTCATGGCTCACCTCACGGGGGGGAGGCGGCGGCCTGGGGGGAAGTGGTCGCTGCGGTACGCTCCCGACGTCCCAGGATACGGTCCACGTAGCGGCGCAGGCGCTGGCCGTAGGTCTCACCAGGGCGGAAGTGGGTGATGAAACGCACCTGGTCGCGGAAATTGCGCTGGCCTTTGGGGATGCGGGCGTAGGTGGCCAGCAGCTCGCGCAGCATGGGCTCCAGGTGGTCGAACTGGCGGCAGAAGTGGAAACACTCCACCCGCTCCACCCCGTGCAGGTTCTCGTACACCTGCAGGGTGCGGTGGGGGCTGGTGTAGTGGTAGGGGTCCACGTAGGCCAACAGGAGCACCGGCGTGTTGAGCAGGGCGGCCTCCACCATCATGGTGCTGGGCGGGCAGACCACCAGCTCGGCGCAGGAGATGAGGGCGGGGTAGTAGTCCAAGGGCGAGAGATATACTTGGTTGCGGGGGATCTGTCCGCGGGATCGCTTGGCGTGGTACTCCAGCTGGTCGGCGTCCACGTGTACGTGGCGGTACTCGGCGGGGTTGAACACGTCGTTGGGGCAGTAGCGCACCTGGCGCTCGGGGTGGGGACGGTAAACGATCTTGAGCTCGGGGCGGCCCAGGGAGTCCACGATCTGGTCCAGGCGCTTGAGGGCGGGCAGCTCGTCGAAAGCCACGCCGCTGCCCACGAACAGGATGTAGGGGAAGGGATAGGGGCTCTGCAAGCTCTCCAGGTCCAGGCGGAAGTAGTGGTCGAAGCGGGGGGTGCCGGTGAGCAGGATGCGCTCGGCCGGCATCTGGTGCACCCGCCGGGCCAGGGGCACGCTCTGTTCACCCCACACCCCCAGCCAGTCGGGCAAGAGAGGATAGACCGTCTTGCTGGAGATGTTGTCCCAGTTGTCGATCAGCACGAAGGAAGGGATACCCATCTGGCGGGCCAGTACGATGGCGTCGTGGGTGGAGAGTTTGACCACCGAGTCGGGCAGGAGCACGATGTCGGGCTTGATCTCCTGCATGAGCTGGCGCAGTTGGCGGTTCTCGCCGATCATGGCCATGAGCCCGGCCTTGGCCGCGGCCAGCAGGATGGGGCTGTCCTCCACGAAGGTGTAAGGATCGCACAGCTTGTGGGGGTTCAGTCGCTTGCGCCGGAAGGGGAAGGTGAGCGAGCGGTCGCGGTGCTCCACCATGAGCACGTTGAGCAGCTCGGTGAAGGCGGCGGTACGCCCGGGGTCCATCTCCAGGATGCCCCGGAACCCGGGCCGGGCCTCCAGGGGCGCGCGGGTGAACACGTCGTTGGTGCCCAGGTAGAAGGTCTCGTAGCCCTCCTCCACCTCGGCGAAGGCGCCGCTGGTGATGAAGTTGCGCAGGAAAAACTCGGTGGCGATGATGACCAGTGCCCGCATCTGCTCCTCGTGGCCGTGGCCTCAGGGTCTGAGGCCGCGGAAAGAAACGTCCTTGTGGATGTAGAGCGACTCCAACACCGACTTGGTCTGCAAGAAGGTCTTGCGGTAGTAGTTCTCCAACAGGCGGATGTTGGCGTCCAGCAGGAGCTGGTAGAGCACCTCCTCGTCCTCGATCTCGGTGAAGTTGCAGGTGAACAGGTCCGAGTTGAGGTGCTTGCGCTCGTAGAAGTCCTCCGGCCCCTCCAAAAGCCCCTTCTCGATGGCGTAGTAGTAGAGGTCCGATCCGGGATAAGGGATCACAGGCTTGATGTTGCGGGGCTCGGAGCAAGTGTCGTACTTGAGGAGGAACTCCACGTTCTTCTGCAGAGTCTTCTCGTTGTCCCCGGGGCAGCCCCACAGGACGTTGAAGCCGGGGTGGATGCCGGCGGCGATGGTGTTCTCGATGCCGTAGTAGATCTCCTCCACGGTCTGCTTCTTGTTCATCAGGTCCAGCACCCGCTGGTCCAGGGACTCGATGCCGTAGTTGATGTAGGTGCATCCGGCCCGCTTCATCAGGGCCAGCACCTCGGGTGAGGCCACGTTGAGGCGGCCGTTGCAGTCGAACTTGATGTCCAGGCCCTCGCTGAGGATGCGCTCGCAGAACTCGATGGCGCGCTGCTTGGTGCCCATGAGCAGCTCGTCGCGGAAGCGGAACATGCGGATCTGGTAGTCGCGCATGAGCTGCTTCATCTCCTCGATGATGGCGTCCAGGCTGCGCAGGCGCCAGCCCCGCTCCATGCGGTAGCAGAAGCTGCACTTGTACATGCAGCCCCGGCAGGACAGGATGGGGAAGCTGCGCAGGTTCTTGTATTGCTCGATGCCGTAGCGCAGGGCGTAGTGGTCGATGGGAAAGGCGTCCCAGGCCGGGAAGGGAAGGCTGTCCAGGTCCTTGACCGGCTCCTGGCGGGGGTTGACGTACACCTGGTCCCCCTCGCGCCAGGCGATGCCTTTCACCCCCGCCAGGGAACGGCCCGCGGCCAGGGTGTCCAGCAGCTCCGGCAGGATGCGCTCGGCCTCGCCCATCACCACCACGTCGGCCTGCATCTTCTGCAGGTAGTACTCCGGGATGGGGCTGGGACCGTGACCCCCCAGCACGATCAGGGGCCGGTCCGGCACCTGGTGGATGGCCCGGCAGATGCCCTTGAGCTTGGCGTACTGGTAGTAGCCGGCNATGGTACCGATGCCCACCACGTCGAAGTGGTTGCGCTTGAGATANTCGGTCAGGTGCTCGTCGGGGTAGTGGTAGATGTCCTGATGGTAGATGCTGATGTCCCGGTAGCCGTGCCGCCGCAGCACCGAGATGAGATAGGCCGGCCCCAGGGGGAAGTCGTTGACGTAGGAGCCGTTGTCGTAGATCACGAACAACAAACGCATGGCACCCGCCTCCTCATGCTTGCTTGCGATACACCGCGTTCATGATGCTGCCCCAGAAGGGGGGAGAGGTGCCCACCTCGTGGAAGCGGCCGCTGGCCTTCAGCTCCAGGGCCTTGAGCACCTGCAAGTGGTCGCGCTCCACGTCGGCGTAGGGGGTCTCCAGGTAGGGGAAGTAGCTGGAGACCAGACCCAGGCCGTAGCGGCTCAGGAAGCGGCTCAGGGTCTCCAGCCCGAAGTAGAGCAAGTGGCGGATGGGGTGGAACAGGCTCCACTTCTCGCGGTAGAGCCGGGCGGCGAAACTGTCCACGTTGGGCGTGGCCGCCACGTAGAAGAAACCNCCCGGCTTGAGCAGCTCCGAGACCTTGGCCATCACCTCCTCGGGATTGGGCAGGTGCTCGATCACCCCCCGCATGATCACCAGGTCGAAACTGCCCGCCGGCCAGGGCGCCTCGGTCACCGGCACCGGCAACACCTGGTGCCCGAAGGGGTAGTGCCGCCGGGCATAGGCCACGGCCTGGCGGTCGATCTCCACTCCGTACTTGTCGAACNCCTCGCTCAGCACCGCCAGGAAGAACCCCCCGGTGCAGCCCACGTCCAACACCCGACCCCGGCGGATGAAACACTGGATGTAGTCNCGGTCGATGAGATACTGCTGCTGGCGCTGGCGGGTGCGCACCGCGTCCTCGAAGCGGCGCTCGATGTAGGCGTCGTAGTAGGCGGCCAGGCCCTCCAGACTGGGGTAGGGGTCCATCCACACGAACCCGCAGGCCGGACACTCCACCGCGGTGAAGGGCCCCAGGATGGCCCAGGGCCTACGCTCCCGGCCGCCACAGATCAGGCAGTCGCGGGTCTCGGTCAGGTAGTGGGCGAAAGAGTCGAAGCTCTCGGTCCTCTTCTCCGCCGCGCGCATGATGCAATCCTTTCCTCACCATGGCCTCGGCCAGCGCAAAGTCCAACGGCTCGTTGATGTCCACCGACTCCTCCGGCCCCATGACGTAGGGCAGGATGTGACGCCCCGTGATGGAGCGATGGCGCCGGATGGTCCGGGGCCGGGTCACGTCGAAGGAGGCGTTCTGCACGTACACCCGAGGCAGGAGCTGGTAGGCCAGGTTGTGGCCCTCCCGCGGCTTGAGCCCGCTTCCCTCGGGCAACAGCGACACCAACCGCCCCCCCTCGATGCGCCACATCTTGCAGGGATGCTCCGCGCAAAGCTTCACCGAACGCACCGAGTCGGCCTCGGGATGGGCCAGAAGCAGCTCCACCGCCTCGTCCACCGACCGGGGACGCCGGAAGGGCGAGGTGGGCAGCAGCTTGACGATCAGATCCGGCTCATATCCCTCGTGCTCCGCCAGCCACCCCAGGGCATGGTCGAACACCTCCAGCTCGCCGGAGTGGGGGCCGGAGATCTCCGCCGGACGCCGGAAAGGCACCTCGGCCCCGGCCTGGCGCGCCACCGCCGCGATCTGTTCGCTGTCGGTGGACACGATCACCCGCCGGATGTAGCGGGAACCCAGGGCACACTCGATGCTCCATACGATCAAGGGCCGTCCGCCCAGGGGCCGCAGGTTCTTGCCCGGCACCCGGGTGGAGCCGGCCCGGGCCGGAATCAGGGCCATGACCTCCGGTCCCCCGCCCTGCCGCCGCGGGCGCGACACATGCAATCCCCTGGCTTGACCCGTGACCGTCAAGATATTGGCTGCTCCTTTCCCGGCAGAAGCCCCTGCCCTGCCCCTGCCAGGCGGGACAGAGGTGTCAAAAAGCCTGCTATCCTCGACGTCCAGCGGAAATTGCAAGAAACATGCCCAGCTCCGCACCCCGCCCCAGAGCCCCGCCCCCGCCCCTTTACCCTCGGACGGGCGCGGGAATTTTTTCCGGCCGGAGGAGGTTTTTTCCGGCCCCGCCCCACCCCGGCTCTGCTTCGGGCCCGGGAAGGACCCTCCCCGCCAAGGCCACAAAGGACGCGGCCTTCGGTTATGGAGGCAGGGGGCGGCCCGGCAGGCCAGGGGACGGCGCCGAACAGGGAGGGGGTTGGCATCGATGTTGCTTCACCCCCGGATGGACCCAACAGGCACCCCACCCGGCCGGACCGCCCCGGGGGGCGCCCCCGGCCCAGACCCAAGGAGGCGCCATGGCCAAGCTAATGATCGACGGAGTGGAGATCCACGACGACACCGACTGCTACGTGATCGCTGAGATCGGGCACAACCACATGGGCAGTCTGGAAGTCGCCATGGAGATGTTCCGCATCGCCAAGGAGTGCGGGGCCGACGCGGTGAAGCTACAGAAGCGGGACAACAAGAACCTCTATACCCGCGAGATGTACGACATGCCCTACCTCCACCGCAACAGCTACGGCCCCACCTACGGCCTGCACCGCGAGGCCCTGGAGTTCGGCTGGGAAGAATACCGCGAGCTGAAAGCCTATGCCCAGGAGATCGGCATCACCATGTTCGCCACTGCCTTCGACTTCGCCAGCGCCGACTTCCTGGCCAAACTGGAGGTGCCGGCCTTCAAGGTGGCCTCGGGCGACCTGACCAACATCCCGCTCATCAAGCACATTGCCCGCTTCGGCAAGCCCATGATCGTCAGCACCGGCGGCGCCACCATGGCCGACGTGCAGCGGGCCTACGACGCCATCATGTCCATCAACCCCCAGCTCTGCCTGCTGCAGTGCACCGCGGCCTACCCCGCCGAGTTCGCAGAACTGAACCTCAACGTGATCCGTACCTACCGCCAGCGCTTCAAGGACGTAGTGGTGGGCCTGTCCTCGCACGACAACGGCATCGCCATGGCCGTGGCCGCCTACGTGCTGGGGGCGCGGGTGATCGAAAAACACTTCACCCTCAACCACGCGGCCAAGGGCACCGATCACCCCTTCTCCCTGGAGCCCCAGGGACTGCGCAAGATGGTACGCGACCTGCGCCGCACCCGCCTGGCCCTGGGAGACGGGATCAAACGCATCTACGACAGCGAACGCGAGCCCATCACCAAGATGGCCAAGAAAATCGTGGCCGCCCACGACCTGCCCGCAGGCCATACCATCACCATGGCCGACCTGGCCCTCAAATCACCGGGAGACGGCCTGCCTCCCTATGAGCTGGACAAGGTGATCGGACGCACCACCCTGGTCCCGCTCAAGGCCGACCAGGCCATCACCTTCGAGGTGCTCAAGGGCTGGAAAGAGGCGGAAGAGGCCGTAGGCCAAGCTGCAGCCTAGGCCGAAGGGTTCGGCCCCAAAAGCGCGTCGGGGAAGGCTATCAGACAAGAGCAACCGCATGCGCTCCCGAAGGAGCCGTGTAACCACGACAACCTTCCGTCGCCAAAGGGTTCGGCCCCAAAAGCGCGTCGGGCAATGCTCTCAGACAAGACCGGCCTCGCGCGCTCCCGTAGCGACCGCGCGGCCACCACTTCCGCCCCTCAACCCAACTCCGGCCCCACCACGCGCCTGACGGGGATCTCAGGAGCCACCCTGGCGCACCAACCGCCCCTGCTCGTCACGCACGAAGCCCAGCTTCTCCAGCACCGCGTCCAGCAGGCGGCGGGCCTCGCGGAACTCGGGGTTCAGCCTCAGGGCCCGCACCAGGATCTGGGCCGCGGGCCGCCACTGGCCGATCTCCCAATATACCCGCGCGATGTTGTAATGCAGGTGATCGTCCTGGGGGTGGAACACCAGGGC
>MTPE01000349.1 GCA_002011835.1 Desulfarculaceae bacterium JdFR-95
GTCCAGCAGGTCCTGCACGATGGCCTGCAGGCGCACCACCTGGCGCTCCACGGTCTCCAGGAAGCGGCGGGCGTGGGCGGGGTCGTCCAAGGCGCCGTCCTGCAGGGTCTCCACCGCGCCGCGGATGGCGGCCAGGGGGGTGCGTAGCTCGTGGGACACGTTGGCCACGAAGTCACGCCGCACCTGCTCGGTGCGCTTGAGTTCGGTGATGTCGTGGAGCACCACCACCAGGCCGGCCTCCTCCTGGTCTGCGGGCAGGCGTACCACCACCACCTCCAGGTGGCGGCGGGGCGGCTCCAGGGTGCGGATCTGGCGCACCAGGTGACTTTCCTCTCCCTGCCGGGCCGCCTCCAGGGCCTCCAGGAGCTGGGGGTTGCGGATGATCTCGGCCGGGCGGCGNCCGGTGGGGTCTCCCGGCAGNGCCAGCATCCGGCGCAGGGCTCGGTTGGCCAGTAGCACCCGGCCCTGGTGGTCCAGCACCAGCACCCCTTCGGCCATGCCNCGCAGCACCGCGGCCAGGCGGTCNCGGGCCTGGGTCACNGCGGCGATCTGGCTCTGCAGGCTGTCGGCCATGCGGTCGAAAGCCCGGGCCAGCTCTCCCAGCTCGTGGGCGGGGTAGCGGCGCACCCGCTGGGAGAGGTCGCCCTGGGCGATGGCCTGGNCGGTGCGGGTGAGNTCNCGCACCGGGCGGGAGATGCCTCGCGCCACCAGGTAGGCCACGCCCACGGACAGCACCAGGCCCAGGGACAGGGCCCACAGGATGAGGCGCCGGGTCTGGGCCAGGGCCCGTTCCATCTCCGCCAGGGGCAGGGCTAGGCGCACCACCAGGCGGGGACGGCCGGGGCGACCCAGGAGGCCGGCCACGTAGAGCAGATCCACCCCCAGGGTGGCGCTGCGGCGCACGCTGCTGCCGCGGCCTTGGGCCAGGGCCTGGATCACCTCGGGCCGGTCGGCGTGGTTTTCCAGCCGGGGCAGGCGCTCCAGGGGCACGCGGGAGTCGCCCAGCACCACGCCCTGAGGTGAGATCAGGGTCACGCGCAGCTTCAGCCGNTGTCCCAGGCGGTCGGCCAGGCGGTCCACCTGGGCCAGAGACATTTCCGGGCGCCAGCGTTGGCCCACCACCTCCTTGACCAGGGCCAGCTCCTGGGCCATGACGCGCCTGGCGCCGGCCACCATCTGCTCCCGCAGCAGGCCCGGCAGCACCACCGCCACCAGCACCAGGGTGCACAGCACCACCAGGAAGCAGCCTCCCAGTACCCGGCCCTGGAAGGATAGACGCAGTCTCATGCCGGCTCCCGCAGGCGATAGCCCACCCCGCGCACGGTCTCGATGTAGCCGGCCAGGGGCCCCAGCTTCTTGCGCAGGCGGCGCACGTGGGTGTCCACGGTGCGGGCGTAGCCCTGGTAGGAGTAGCCCCACACCCGCTCCAGGAGCACCTCGCGGCTCTGCACCCGGCCGGCATGGGCGGCCAGGTGGTGGAGCAGGCGGAACTCGGTGGCGGTGAGGGCCACCTCCTGGCCGGCCACTTCCACTCGGTGACGTTCGGGGTCGATGCTCAGCTCACCCACCACCACCGGTTCGCTGTGGGCCTGGCGTGTCCGGCGCAGGATGGCCCGTACGCGGAGCACCAGCTCGCGGGGGCTGAAGGGCTTGGTGAGGTAGTCGTCCGCCCCCAGCTCGAAGCCCACCACGCGGTCGCCTTCACTGGCCAGGGCGGTGAGCATGAGCACGGGCAGGTGGCGGGTGGCCTGGTCTTCGCGCAGGCGGCGGCACACCTCGCGTCCGTCCAGGTCGGGCAACAAGAGGTCCAGCACCACCAGGTCGGGCTGGCGGCTGCGGGCCAGGTGCAGGGCCCCGCGGCCGTCGCCCGTCTCCAACACCCGGAATCCGGCCTGGCGCAGGTTGAAGGCCACGATGTCCCGGATGTCCTCTTCGTCTTCCACCACCAGGATCGTGGGGGCGGTCATGACTTGGCGCTTCCTTCCCTAATGGCGGGCCGGCTCAGGAGTGACCCAAGTCACCCTCCTTATACCTGTGGTGCCGGGGCTTGGCATCCTCGGTGCGAGGGTCCTGGCCATCTTTCACCTTCCTGTCACAAAAAAGTTGCTTTGTGAAGACATATGGGCCGGGTTTCACTTCCGGCCTGGGGAGTTGGGATATTCCTTCCGAGAGGGGGTGATTGACAATCGGCGGCGCAGCGGGTAATTTTGAGCGCTGTTGAGCCTGATGACACCTGCAGGTCAGGAGGCACCGGTCGTGCTCGCCTCCCCGCGCCAAAACTCTCCCGCCGAGCGAGAGGGGGGCGGTTTCTTCTCTTTTCTCAGCAACGACGTCTCCAAGCGCATGCTCATCTCGGCCCTGATCGGAGTGGTGTCCGGTCTGGGGGCCATGGCCTTCTTCTTCTGTCTGGAGTGGCTGCGCTGGTTCTGTCTGGGTTACCTGGCCGGGGCGCCAGCGCCGGCGCCGGCGGGGGAGCACCTGGTGGAGCTGGCGGTGCATACGCCCTACCGGCCCTGGGTGCTGTTCCTCATCCCGGTGATCGGCGGGCTCATCTCCGGGTTCGTGGTCTACACCTGGGCCCCGGAGGCCGAGGGCCATGGCACCGACGCCATGATCGACGCCTTCCACAACCTGGGGGGATTCATCCGCACCCGGGTGCCTTTCGTCAAGTCCCTGGCCTCGGTGGTCACCCTGGCCACGGGTGGCTCGGCGGGCCGCGAGGGGCCCATCGCCCAGATCGGGGCCGGGTTCGGCTCCTGGGTGTCGCGCATGCTCAAGCTGCCGGTGCGGGAGCGGCGCATCTTCCTGCTGGCGGGCTGTGCCGGCGGTCTGGGGGCCATATTCCGGGCGCCGTTGGGGGCGGCCATCACCTCGGTGGAGGTGCTCTACCGGGAGGACTTCGAGAGCGAGGCCCTGATCCCCTGCGTGATCAGCGCCGTGATCGCCTACTCCTTGTTCAGCCTCACCTTTGGTTTCGACCCTATCTTCGCCACCCCGCGCTTTTTGTTCCACCCCCGCGAGCTGGGAGCCTATGCCGTGCTGGGCTTGATCTGCGCGCCCATTGGCGCGGCCTACGTGCGCTTCTTCTATGGCACCCGCGACTTGTTCCGCAAGCTGACCATCCCTAAACACCTGCGCCCGGCCCTGGGTGGGGTGGGGGTGGGGCTGATCGCCCTGTTCGTGCCCGAGGCCATCGGCGGTGGCTACGGCTACCTGCAGGAGGCCATCTACGGCAAGCTCACCCTGCAGGTCATGCTGGCCGCGGCGGCCTTCAAGATCGTCACCACCAGCCTGACCATCGGCTCGGGCGGCTCGGGCGGTGTGTTCGGCCCCACCCTGTTCATCGGCGGCATGCTGGGTGGAGTGGTGGGCTGGGTGGGCAACTACCTCTTTCCCGAGACCATCACCCAGCCGGGGGCCTATGTGTTGGTGGGCATGGGCGCCTTCTTCGCCGGCGCGGCCAAGGCGCCCTTGGGGGCGCTGCTCATGGTGGCCGAGATGACTTGGTCCTACGACCTGTTGCCCCCGCTCATGCTGGTGTCGGTGATCGCCATCCTGTTCAACCGCGAGTACTCCATCTACGAGAAACAGGTGCGTAACAAGTTCGCCTCCCCTGCCCACCAGGAGGACCTGACCGTCAACGTGTTGTCCGAGCTGAAGGTGGGCGACCTGTTCGAGCACGAGAAGCCCTTCGTGGCCTTGCGCACCGACACCCGCCTCCACCAGGTGCAGGAGCTCTACCGCCAGAGCGGCCAGAACGTGTTTCCGGTGCAGGACGCAGCCGGGCGCCTGGTGGGGGTGTTGTCCATGAACCACATCCGTATGGTCCTGTTCGAAGACTCGCTTCGGGAGCTCTTGGTGGCCGGCGAGCTGGCCCTGCCTCCGGTGAGCCTCACCTTGGATCAGGATCTCTACGAGGCCCTGGTAACCTTCCTGGACTCGGGGCTCTCCCAGCTTCCCGTGGTGGACTACAGCGAGGGGCGGCAGCGTATTCTGGGGATGCTGGACCACGCCGACGTGATCGCCACCTACCACCGCGAGGTGACCCGCCGCATGTCGGAGCAGTGAGGGCGGAGAAGGTGGTGGCGCCATCCCTCCGGGGACTTTGGGGAAAGGTCGCTGGGGGGTCTGCCGGGACGAGCGATTCTTCTCAGGACAGCTTCTTGGCGAAGGCCTCGGCCAGTTCCTCCTCCTCGATGGCCTGGTCGATGTAGCCGTGGGCGCGCAGGACGGCGGCCAGGGCCCGGCGTACCTCGGGGTCGCGGGGGGCCAGGTTGACCGCGGCGCGGGCCTCGCTCACCGCCTCCATCACGTCGNCGGCGTCGGAGTAGAGCTTGGCCAGCTCCAGGTGGGGCTCCGGGGCGTTGGGGTTGAGGCGGATGGAGTCCAGGAAGGCCCGCTTGGCTTCGGCGTCCCGTCCTTGAGCGCGCTTGACCATGCCCAGGACGAAGGGTGCCCGCCAGTCGTCTGGGTGCTGGCGGGCCAGTTGTTCGGCGCGGCGGCGGGCCTCTTCCAAGTTGCCGTTGTCGATCAGTACCCGCACGATGGTGGCGTGGGCCTCCAGGGGGTCGTTGCTGCGGTGGGCGTCCTCGATGGTCTTGACCAGGTTCAGGTGGTGCTCGGCCTTGCTCACCATGCCTTCGCGCAGGTAGGCCCGGCCGAGGAGGGTATGGGCCTTGATGTCGATGGGATCCAGCTCCACGGCCTGGCGCAAGGCGCGGATGGCGCCCTTGGTGTCCTGTTCCTCCAGGAGCAGCTCGCCGTAGATGCGCAGCAGGCCGCTCTGGTTGGGGTGGTCCTTGAGACAGCGTTCCACCAGAGCCAGGGCCTGGCGGCGCTGGCCGTTGTTCAGGAGCTGGCGTACCGCTTGGTCCACCACCTCGGAGTTGCCGGGATCTTCCCGCACCGCCTTGAGGGCGTTGGCCAAGGCGCGGGCCCTGGTCGCCTTGGCGTGCAGGCGGGCGGCGCGCAGGTTCTCGGCCAGACGTTCGTAGAGCTCGGCATCCAGAGGCTCCAGACGGATCAGCTCCTCCAGGGCCCGGACCGCGCGGCGGTAGTTGCGGTTCTTCTGGAATATCTGGTAGGCCAGGCGCAGCAAGTCGCGGTTGCGGGGGGCCACCTTCAAGGCGCGGTCGATGTGTCCGGCGGCGCGGCTGTAGAGTTCCTTGTCGGCCAGGGCCTCGGCCAGGTCCATGCGGGCCTGCACGTCGTCGGGGTCGCGGTTGAGCTTCTCCAGGGCGCGGGCGATCTGGGCCTCGCGGGCGGCCTCCGGTCTGAGTCCCATGGCCTGGTACACCTTGGCTGCGCCTTGGTATCCTTCGGGCCGATTGGGCCACTGGGCGGCGATTTGGCGGTATATGTCCAGGGCGGCCACATGGTTGCCGCTCTGCAGCAGGCGCTTGCCCTCCAGCAGGTAGGCCTTCAGCCGCGAGCCGGTAAGCAAAGACCACAGCCAGATGCGAAACCCCAGGGACATCGTTCCCCCTGTTGACCGGGTTTGGGAAAGACCGCGCTCAGTATAGCATGAGCTGGGGGCCTGCCTGGCGCGCCCGGCTTGCCAGGCTCGGCGGCCGGGACTACAATTTGCCAACGCCGGGACGAGGAGCCTGCATGGCGGAGAAAGTGGTGGCAGTGGTCCCTGCCGCGGGCCGAGGGCGGCGGATGGGGACCGCCAAACAGTACCTGCCCTTGGCGGGCGTCCCCCTGCTCACCCGCACCCTGTTGGCGCTGGAGGCGGCGGCGCCGGTGGCGGAGGTGGTGGTGGCCGCGCCTCCGGGCCGGGAGGAGGAGCTGCGGGCAAGGTGTGTGGCTCCCTACCGGCTGACCAAGGTGACGGCGGTGGTGCCGGGCGGGGACGAGCGCCAGGACAGCGTGGCCGCGGGCGTGGACCGGGCGGTGGAGCGGGGTGCGGGTTGGGTGATCGTACACGATGCGGCCCGACCCTTGGCCTCGCCGGAGTTGTTCACCCGCGTGCTGGAGGCGGCGCGGGAAACCGGCGCCGCGGTGGCGGCGGTGCCCTGCTTCGGCCCTGCTTCGACACGGTCAAGCGCTCGGCCGACGGCCGGCGGGTGGAGGCCACCGAGGACCGCTCCCGCCTGTGGCTGGTGCAGACCCCCCAGGCCTTCCGGGCCGAGCTGCTGCAGGAGACCCTGCGCCGCGCCCGGAGCGAGGGCTGGCAGGCCACCGATGAGGCGTCTCTGGTGGAGCGCATGGGCGGGGAGGTGCGCCTGGTCATGGGCGAGCGGCACAACCTGAAGGTGACCACCCCGGAGGACCTGCGTCTGGTCCGGGGCTGGCTGGCAGGGGGGGAGCCGGCCTGGCGGGTGGGGCAGGGCCTGGACGTGCACCGCCTGGTGGAGGGCCGGCCCCTGATTCTGGCCGGGGTGCGGATACCCTTTTCTCGCGGCCTGGAGGGCCACTCCGATGCGGACGTGGTGGCCCATGCGGTGATGGACGCGCTCCTGTCCGCGGTCGGCCTGGGCGACATCGGCCAGCACTTCCCGGACCACGACCCGGCCTATGCCGGGGCGGACAGCCTGGCGCTGTTGGGGCGGGTGGTGGAGATGCTGGCCGCACGGGGTTGGCGGCCGGCCCAGGTGAGTGTGACTTGTTTGGCCCAGGCGCCGCGCCTGGCGCCCTACCGCGAGCAGATGCGGGCCAACTTGGCTCGGGTGTTGGGCCTGGAGGCGGAGGCGGTGAACCTGGCCGCCACCACCAGCGAGGGGCTGGGCTTCACCGGCCGGGGTGAGGGCATGGCGGCCTGGGCCACGGCGGTGGTGAAGGCGGATTCCTGAAGGCGCGCGGACACCCACGACCCACAGGAGGGCACATGGCACTGGTGATCTACAACTCGCTCACGCGGCGCAAGGAGGAGTTCACTCCTCTCACCCCGGGCAAGGTGGGGATCTATGTCTGCGGGGTGACGGTGTACGACGATCCCCACGTGGGTCACGCGCGCTGTTACGTGGCCTTCGACGCCATGGTGCGCCACCTGCGGGCCCGCGGCTACCAGGTGACCTACGTGCGCAACTACACTGACGTGGACGACAAGATCATCCGCCGCGCGGCCGAGACCGGCCAGTCCCCAGCCGAACTGGCCCGGCGCTACATCGCCTCCTTCCAGGAGGACATGGAGGCCCTGGGCCTGCTGCCGGCCGACATCGAGCCCAGGGCCACCGAACACATCGGCGAGATCATCGCCATGGTGGAGACGCTGGTGGCCAAGGGCCACGCCTACCAGGTGGACGGCGACGTGTACTTCGCGGTGGAGAGCTTCCCCGGCTACGGCAAGCTCAGCGGCCGCGACCTGGAGGACATGCGGGCCGGGGCGCGCATCGCCGTGGACCGGCGCAAGAAGAACCCCCTGGACTTCGCCCTGTGGAAGGCCTCCAAGCCCGGCGAGCCGGCCTGGGACAGCCCCTGGGGACCGGGGCGGCCGGGCTGGCACATCGAGTGCTCGGCCATGAGCACCAAATACCTGGGCGCCACCTTCGACATCCACGGCGGGGGCAAGGACCTGATCTTCCCCCACCACGAGAACGAGATCGCCCAGTCCGAGGCCGCTCACGGCCAGCCTTTCGTCCGCTGGTGGGTGCACAACGGCTTCGTGCAGGTCAACCGCGAGAAGATGTCCAAGAGCCTGGGCAACTTCTTCACCATCAAGGATATCCTGCGCACCACCCGGCCCGAGGCCCTGCGCCTGTTCTTGCTCTCCAAGCACTACCGCTCGCCCCTGGACTTCTCCGACCAGGCCCTGGCCGAGAGCAGCCAGGGCTTGGAGCGGCTCTACAACGCCCTGCTCACCGCCCAGCAGGTGGAGCCCACCGGCGGAGTGAGCCTGACCAAGCCGGAGCACAAGGAGTGGCTGGCCCAGATCGACCAGGCCGCCCAGCGCTTCGAGGCGGCCATGGACGACGACTTCAACACCGCCGCCGCCACCGGGGCCCTGTTCGCCCTGGCCCGCACCACCAACCGCATCGCCGGGCNCAGTCCCGGCCCGGAACGCGACGCCCTGCTCTCCCTGTGCGGGGTGCGCCTGCGCCAGTTGGGCGGGCGCCTGGGGCTGTTGCAGGAGGACCCCGAGGCCTTCCTGCGCGGGGCGGGTGCGCCGGCCGGGGCTCCGGCGGTGGAAGAGATCGAGGAGCTGGTGGCGCGGCGGGCCGAGGCGCGCAAGGCCCGCGACTTCGCCACCGCCGACGCCATCCGCGACCGCCTGGCCGCCATGGGGGTGATCCTGGAGGACACCCCCCAGGGCACCCGCTGGCGCCTGAAGGGCTGAGGCCGGGGCGCAGACCCGCACCACCGGCTTCATCCCTGGAGAGAGGGCATGCCCTTCGAGAGCGAGGACACCTCCCGCTACTGGCGCACCGCGCCCAGCCCGGCGCGCTTCCACCTGGTCAGCGACTTCACCCCCCAGGGGGACCAGCCCGCGGCCATCGAGGCCCTGAGCCGCGGCCTGGCGGAAGGCGCCCGCCACCAGGTGCTGTTGGGCGTGACCGGCAGCGGCAAGACCTTCACCATCGCCCACGTCATCGCCCGCGCGGCCAAGCCCACCCTGGTCCTGGCCCCCAACAAGACCCTGGCCGCCCAGCTCTACGGCGAGTTCAAGGCCCTGTTCCCCCACAACGCGGTGGAATACTTCGTCTCCTACTACGACTACTACCAGCCCGAGGCCTACATCCCGGCCAGCGACACCTACATCGAGAAGGACAGCTCCATCAACGAGCAGATCGACAAGATGCGCCACGCGGCCACCTATGCCCTGCTCACGCGCCAGGACGTGATCATCGTGGCCAGCGTGTCCTGCATCTACGGCCTGGGCTCGCCGGAGGTGTACCGCGACCAGGTGCTCTANCTGGAGGTGGGCGACGAGCCCGGNCGGGAGGAGGTGCTGCGCAAGCTGGTGGACATCCTCTACGANCGCAACGACTACGACTTCCACCGCGGCACCTTCCGCGTGCGGGGCGACACGGTGGAGGTGTTCCCCGCCTACGAGGAGGACCGCGCGGTGCGCATCTCCTTCTTCGGCGACGAGGTGGAGGACATCGCCTTCATCGACCCCTTGCGTGGGCAGGTGCTGGCCCGGGCCCCCAAGGTGACCATCTTCCCC
>MTPE01000270.1 GCA_002011835.1 Desulfarculaceae bacterium JdFR-95
CCTCCTGGGCGGGNGGGGNGGGTGCGCTGGACCATGTTCCTGCGCGAGAAGCTGCGCGAGCTGGCCGCGCCCATCCAGTTCAGCCGGCGCTCGTTGGAGCGGGCCTGCCAGGTGGGGGCGGTGATGGGCTTCCTGCGGGGGGACACCAGCGGGGTACGCCTGCCCAAGAAGGTGACCGAGAAGGGCTACTTCCCGGACGCCTGCCGTCTGGCGGAGATCCTGGGCCGCGATCTCAAGGCCCTGTTGCGTCCGCCGCCGCGCAAGGGCCGCCCGCGGCGGCGCCGCCGTCGTCGGCGCCGCCGCAAGCCGGCTCGGCCCCAGGACTCGTGAGGGGGGCTTTTCCCGCGCGGCGGTGGCAGGTAAGATTTGAATGGGACACCGGGGGGAGGACCCCGGTGTTATCAGGCTGCGGACCAGCGCATTTCCACTGGTTGCCCGCGTGGGGGGCGCGGCGAGGGGTGACAGGAGCATGCACTACGAACCAGGACCTCCCTTACCCGACCCGGACTTGACCATTCCCAAGTTTTTCCTGGCCCGCTGCGCGGAGCGGGGAGACCGCACCGCCATGCGGGTGAAGGAGCTGGGGCTGTACCATGACATCTCCTGGCGCCAGTACGCGGACAACGTGCGCAAGACCGCCATGGGCCTGGTGGCCCTGGGCCTGCAGCCGGGGGAGATGGTGGCCTGCATCGGCGAGAACCGGCCCGAGTGGCTCTACACCGACCTGGGGGCCATGGCCGCCGGGGGGGTGAGCGTGGGCATCTACACCACCAACGCCCCGGAGGAGGTGGGCTACATCCTCAAACACTCCGAGGCCCGCATCTACGTGGTGGAGGACGAGGAGCAGCTGGACAAGGCGCTGAAGGTGCGCCACGAGTGCCCCCGCCTGGAGAAGATCGTGGTCATGGACCCCGAGGGCCTGCGCAACTTCCACGACCCCATGGTCATGTACTTCTCCGACCTGCTGGCCCTGGGCGAGGAGTACGACCGGGAGCACCCCGAGGAGTTCCAGCGCCGCCTGGACTGCCGCAAAGGGGACGACGTGGCCCTGCTCATCTACACCTCCGGCACCACCGGCCCGCCCAAGGGGGCCATGATCAGCCACCGCAACGTACTGTGGACCACCGCCTCGGTGATCGTGCCCTTCGACCTCTCCGAAGAGGACGAGGTCATCTCCTTCCTGCCCCTGGCCCACATCGCCGAGCGCATGCTGTCCATCTACATCCCCATGCGGGTGGGCTATCGGGTCAACTTCGTGGAGAGCACCGACACCATCACCGACAACATGGTGGAGATCTCGCCCACCTTCATGCTGTCGGTGCCCCGCATCTGGGAGAAGTACAACGCCGCCATTCTGATCAAGATGAAGGACGCCACCCTGGCCAAGCGCCTGGCCTTCGGCGCGGCCATGGCCATCGGCCGGCGCTATGCCGCCGCCCGCCTGGACGGACAGCGCAAGGTACCCCTGTGGCTGAAGGCCCTGTTCCACTTGGCCCACTTCACGGTGATGCGGCCTCTGAAGAAGCGCCTGGGATTCGAGCGGCTCAAGATGCCGGTCAGCGCCGCCGCCCCCATCTCCCCGGACGTGCTGCGCTTCTACCACGCCCTGGGACTTCCCTTGCGCCAGCTCTACGGCCAGACCGAAGGCACCGGCCCCACCACCTGCCACCGGGGTGACATCATCGACCCCGAGAACACCGGTCCCCCCATCCCCGGAGTGCAGGTGCGCATCGCCGAGGACGGCGAGATCCTGGTCAAGGGCCCCAACGTGTTTCTGGGCTACTACAAGAACCCCGAGGCCACGGCCGAGACCATCGTGGACGGCTGGCTGCACTCCGGCGACGTGGGCGAGCTGGACGAACGCGGCTTCCTCAAGATCACCGACCGCAAGAAGGACCTGATCATCACCAGCGGGGGCAAGAACATCGCTCCCCAATACATCGAGAACAAGCTCAAGTTCAGCCCCTACATCAACGACGCTGTGGTGATCGGCGACGGCCGCAAGTACATCACCGCCCTCATCTTCATCGACGAGGACAACGTGGTGAAGTTCGCCCAGGAGAACAAGGTGCAGTTCGACACCTTCGCCTCCCTCACCCGGGCCCCGGAGGTGATCAAGCTCATCGCCCGCGAGGTGGACAAGGTGAACCAGACCCTGGCGCGGGTGGAGCAGATAAAGCGCTTCCGCCTCCTGCCCAAGAAGCTGATCGCCGAGGACGGCGAGGTGACCCCCACCATGAAGCTCAAGCGCAAGTACATCAACGAGGCCTATGCCGACCTGATCGAGGAGATGTATCGGGGAGGCAAGTGAGCGCGTCCGGTGTGAGAAGCGCGCAGCCCAGACGCGGCGGTTCCACAGGGAAGTAGGCCTTGCCGGGCCCCAGGCGTGTCTTCGGGGCCGGCCGTGGCGGTAAAGGCCAGTTTCCCCTTGCAGACAGGTCGGGCTTCTCTTATCAATAGAGGCGGGCGTCGAAAATCTGACGCCACGGTTTGGCGTGGCGCATAGGGAATCGAGAGGGCATGGAAGCAGAACTGGGCAAGGTCCAGGTGCTGTTGGTGGAGGAGGAACCGGCCAAGATAAAGAGCTGGACCCGGGCCCTGGAGAGCCGCGACTGCCAGGTGGCGGTGTGCAACGACTACGGTCAGGCCTTGGATCAGGCCGAACAGGTGTATTTCGACCTGGTGTTCCTGAACGAAGGGGGAGACCACGACGCCCGGGACGCCTTCCTGATCCAGCTTCTGGACCTGTTCCCCGACACTTTGGTGATCATACTGGCCGAGGAGCCCACCGTGGGAGGGGCGGTGCGGGCGGTACGCCTGGGGGCCTACGACTATGTACCCGCGCCCAAGGACGGCAGCGAGATGCTGGCCGCCCTGGACCGGGCCTTGGCCTACTTCCACGCCCGCCGCCAAGAGGAGGCCCGCCGTCGGGAGCTGACCCAGAAGTACGACGTGCACAACATCATCGGGGTCAGCCGGCCCATGCAGGAGGTGTTCCGCCTCATCCACAAGGTGGCCGCCACCGACGCCACCGCCCTGATCCTGGGCGAGAGCGGCACGGGCAAGGAGCTGGTGGCCCGGGCCATCCACTACCACTCCGACCGCCGCGACCGCCCCCTGGTGCCGGTCAACTGCGGCGCCATCCCCTCGGAGCTGCTGGAGAGCGAGCTGTTCGGCCACGAGAAGGGCGCCTTCACCGGGGCCATCAAGACCCGGGTGGGCCGCTTCGAGCTGGCCAACGGCGGCACCGTGTTCCTGGACGAGATCGGCGACATGTCGCCCATGCTGCAGGTCAAGCTCCTGCGCGTGCTGCAGGAACACTGCTTCGAGCGCGTGGGCGGCACCAAGACCATCCACACCGACATCCGTATCATCGCCGCCACCAACCAGGACCTGGAGAAGAAGGTGGCCGAGGGCACCTTCCGCGAGGACCTCTACTACCGCCTCAACGTGGTGCCGGTGCACGTGCCCCCCTTGCGCGAGCGCCGCAGCGACATCCCCCTGCTCTGTGAGCACTTCCTCAAGCGTCTGGCCAGACAAAAGGGCATGGGCCCCAAGAAGCTCCACCCCAAGGTCATGGACCGCCTGCGCCGCTACCACTGGCCCGGCAACGTGCGCGAACTGGAGAACCTGCTGGAACGCCTGGTCATCCTGGCCGACGGCGACACCATCCTGCCCGAAGACCTGCCCCCCCACCTGAGCGGCCCCCAGCCGGATGATCCTCCTGATGAGCTCTCCCCCACCGCCGCCCCCCAGCCGGAGTTGCCTCCAGAGGGCATCGACTTCAACCAGGCCGTGGACGCCTTCGAGCGTGCTCTCATCCTCCAGGCCCTGGAGCGCACCGGCTGGGTCAAGAACCAGGCCGCCCGCCTGCTCAAACTCAACCGCACCACCTTGGTGGAGAAGATCAAGAAAAAGGGCCTCACCCCTCCCGAGGCCTGAGGAGCGCCAAGAAACCGTCACTTCCCCCAGTCTGGATTGCAGATGGGGTCCAGCGAACTTTTTCATTGATAATCAATCCCTTATGACACATATTATCACCAGGGGCGCCTTTGGCATCCTTCTTGCCGTCCTGGCAGGAGGACCCGAAGGAAGGAGTATGCCCATAGCCGGCTTGGCCAGACATAGCGCGGTGGTGGCAGTGGTGCTCTGCCTGGGGCTTTGGCTGGCTGCTCCGGCCGGGGCGGCCACGGTCACCGGGGTGGAGCTGCTGCGCAACCACCAGGTGTCCCGCCTGGTGCTCCAGGCCGACAACCCCCTGGAATACCAGGTGGAGTTGGCCGATCCCCAGACCGTGGTCCTGCGCCTGCCCGGCTCCCGTCTGGCCGCGGCCCTGCCTCCAGTGACGGGCGACCCCTTGGTGGCCGGCCTGAGCAGCCGTCGAGGGAGCACGGGGCTGGAGCTGGTGATCCGCACCACTGCGCCGGGGGTTACGGTGCTTCCCCTGTACGACGCCGCGGCCCGCCGCCTCACCCTGGAGCTGGGCGGGGCGCCGGCGGTGGAGGAGGCGGTGCCGGCCGCTGCGGAGGGCAAGTCCAAGGCCGCCTCGGCGCCCTCCGCCCCCAAGGCCCCGTCTGCTGCGCCCTCCCAGAAGCCGGCCGCCCCTGCCAAGGCCCAGGCCGCGTCTGCCTCGGCTCCCGCCTTGCCCCGTCTGGCCGCGTCCGCCCCCCAGGGGCCGGCACCGGCGGTGCTGCGGGTGCGCCTGGGCACCCACCGTGACTTCACCCGCCTGGTACTGGACGCCGATGCGCCCCTCACCGGGCGGCTGGAGGCCAAGGGGCGGCGGGTGGTGCTCCGCCTGCAGCGGGGAGTGCTCCTGCCCCGGGCGCCTCTGCCCCGGCCGGACCAGAGGGTGCGGCGCCTGGTGGTGAAGCAGCGCCGGCCCCTGGTGCTGACCCTGGAGCTGGCCCGGCCCCTGACCGACCACCGCCTGTTCGGCCTGGAGGGGGGCAACAAGCTGGTGCTGGACCTGATCCTGGCCCGGCCTGAGAAGAGACCCGCCGCGGCCAAGCCCGCCCCGGACCGGACGCCGGTGGTCAAGCCGGCCGAGCTGGAGGTCTCGCCCCAGCTTCCCGTGCCCGAGCCCGATCAGATGAGCCCGGAGGCAGTGCCGGACACCGGTGCTCCCTCTCCGGCGCCGGCCGAGGCCGTTTCCTCGGCCACCAAGCAGGCCCCCGCCCCGGCGACACCAGCGTCTATTGCCTCCACCGTGCCCGCGGACAAGGCGCCGGTGCCCTCGCCTGCGGCCCGGGCCGAACGTCCCCAGGCGCCCCCGCCCCCGCCCATGTCTCCGCCCCCGCCCGATCTGGTACTGGCCTCGCCGGCGCGGGTGGTGGACCCGGCCGCGGGCATCGTGGCCGGACGCATGCCTCCGGTGCCGCCGCCTTCGGCCCTGGCCCGGCCCCGGGGGCCGATGAAGATGCCCGCCCAGGCCGCACCTCCGGCCAGCCAAGCCGAGGTGCTGGCCAAGGTGCGCCGCGCCGCCGAGCAGAAAGGCGCCGCCCCGGCCCAGGTGCCGGTGGTCAAACAGCGCCCGCCCCAGGGCGCCCGCCTGGGTGAGCTGGGCCGCCGGGACGCCGAGGCCCGCGCCCTGTTCGAGCGGGCCAAGCGCGACCTGGACACCCGCCAGTACGCCTCGGCCCTGGTGGCCTTCCAGGAGTTCCTGCGCAAGTACCCCCGGCACCCCCTGGCCGGAGAGGCCACCTACCGCCTGGCCGACGCCTTCTTCTACCTGCACGAGAAGGAGATCCTGCGCCACTACAACCAGGCCATGGAGAACTACCAGCGGGCCATCGACCTGTATCCCGACTCGGACCAGGTGCCCTGGGCCCTGCTCATGATGGGCCGCATCGCCATGCTGGCCGAGGAGCCCTTCAAGGCCCTGGGCTACTTCCAGATCGTGATCGAGGACTACCCCAAGAGCGAGTACGTGCCCCTGGCCATGGTCTATCGCGGCCAGGCCTTCATCGCCGAGGGCAAGTGGACCGCGGCGCTCAACCAGTTCCGTACCGTGGCCGAACGCTACCCGGACAGCCGCTTCCGCAAGGACGCGGACTGGGGCCAGGCCCAGGCCCTGTTCGGTCTGGCCCGCTACGAGCGGGCGGCCTTGCTGCTCAAGGACATGGACCGCCGCTGGCCCAAGCTGCGTATCGAGGAGCCGGAGCTGCTCTACTACATCGGTGAGGCCGAGTTCCAGCTCAAGCGCTACAAGGAGGCCCGGCGCTACTTCCTCTGGGCGCTCAACATCATGCCCGACATCCGGGACAACGACATCATCCTCACCCGGGTGGGCGACACCTACAAGTTCGAGGGCGCCCTGGCCGCGGCCCGCTTCATCTACAAGCAGGTGGTCAACATGTTCCCCGACTCGGACGGCGGGCTGGTGGCGCGTATCCGCCTGGCCGAGTCGCCCCAGAAGGACGTCCAGCACCCCTGGGACATCTTCCAGGTCAAGGCCACCCTGGACGCCTACAAGACCTACCGCGAGATCATAGAGAAGTTCCCCGACCGGCCGGTGGCCGAGCTGGCCCAGCTCAAGTTGGGGGTCTATTACTACAAGAAGAAGCTCTATACCCGCGCCNTGGCCACTCTTGAGCGGCTGCTGCAGACCCACCCCCGCACGCCCTTCAAGCCCGAGGTGCGCTACACCCTGGACCTGNCGGTCAAGGGCCTGCTCCACCAGCTCAAGCGGCAGAACAAGCCCCTGGCGCTCATGGACGCATATCTACGGAACCGCAGCCTCCTGCGGCGGCCCAACGGCAACGAGGTGGTGGCCCTGCTGGCCTGGGCCTACGAGAAGACCGGGCTGGACGCGCGCGCGGCCAAGCTCTACCAGGTGCTGTTGGGCCGGGGCGAGGAGAAGCCCGCCTACATCATCGGCCTGGCCCGCAACCTGATGACCGGACGCAAGTACGCCCAGATCGTGGAGGAGCTCACCCCCCAGCGTCTGGGCCTGCTCAAGGGCGCGGAGGCGGTGGAGGCGCGCTCCATATTGGGCCGGGCCTTGGCCCACCTGGGACGCTGCGACCAGGCCCTGAAATTGCTGGCGCCTCTGGTGAAGATGGACCCCTCCCCGCCGCACGCGGCCCGCGACTTTTTGTGGCTGGGCCGCTGCCTGATCAAACAGGGCNAGGTGGCCGAGGGCCTGGCCGCCCTGGACCGGGCGGTGGCAGGCATGGGCGAGAAAGACGCGGTGCTCAAGTACGTGGTGACCATGGAGGCGGCCGGGGTGGCCCGCCAGGCGGGGAGGTATCAGCAGGCGGCCGACTACTACCAGCGGGCCGAGACCCTGGCCCTGGACAAGGAGCAACGCGCCCAGGCCATCTACCAACTGGCCCAGACCCTGCGGCGCCTGAAACGCCACGCCCTGGTGGCCACGGCCTTCCAGCGCCTGGCCAAGATGAAGGTCGCCCCCTGGTCGGACATGGCCCAGCGCCACCTGGCCGACATGGCCCTGGCTCCCCGCCTGGCCGGNGTGGGCGGCTTCGGTACTACGCCTCCCTAGGAGCCGGACTTGGCGAGCCGTGGCGCAGACAATAGAATTAGGAGGCCACGAGGGAGAAGCGGCGAGTACATGGCCGGGATGAAACGCATACTGGTGGCCGACGCCGATCAGGAGCTGGTCAAGAACCTGGGCGGGTTCCTCTCNCGCTCCGGCTACGAGATCAAGGCCACCACCAGCGGGGCCGAGGCGGTGCGCGCCCTGGAGGANGACGGCGGCTTCGACCTGGTGATCACCGGGCTCAAGCTGCCCGGCACCGACGGCATGGAGCTGTTGCGCCGGGTCAAGCGCCGCGACCCCAGCACCCCGGTGGTGATCCTCACCAGCGAGGGCTCGGTGCGCAGCGCGGTGGAGGCCATGAAGGAGGGCGCGGACGAGTTCCTGTCCAAGCCCGCCTCCTACGAACACCTCATGGACCTGATGAAGGAGGTGGCCGGCAACCTCCTGCGCCCCCGCACCGCCACCGTCCGCGGTCCGCGCGCCCGCCGGCGCCAGATCGTCACCAACGACCCCCGCATGAAGAAGCTCTTGGAGATGGCCCGCGCCGTGGCCGACAGCCGGGCCACGGTGCTGATCAGCGGCGAGAGCGGCACCGGCAAGGAGCTGTTCGCCCGCTTCCTGCACGAGAACTCCTCCCGCGCCTCCGGCCCCTTCGTGGCGGTGAACTGCGCCTCCCTGCCCGAGGGGCTGCTGGAGAGCGAGCTGTTCGGCCACGAGAAGGGCGCCTTCACCGGGGCAGTAGCCCGCAAGCCGGGTAAGTTCGAGCTGGCCCACGGCGGCACCATCCTCCTGGACGAGATCAGCGAGATGGCCGTGGGCCTGCAGGCCAAGCTCCTGCGCGTGCTCCAGGAAGGCGAGATCGACCGCGTGGGGGGCAAACGCCCGGTGCCGGTGGACGTGCGCGTGGTGGCCACCACCAACCGCGACCTCAAGGCCGAGATCGAAAAGGGCAACTTCCGCCAGGACCTCTACTACCGCCTCAACGTCATCCCCCTGCGCATCCCCCCCTTGCGCGAGCGCAAGGGCGACATCCTGCTTCTGGCCGAACACTTCCTGGAGCACTACGCGGCCGAGAACCGAAAAGGCCCCCTGCGCCTGAGCAAAGAGGCCCAGAAGCTGCTCACCGGCCACAGTTGGCCCGGCAACGTGCGCGAGCTGCAGAACACCATGGAGCGGGCGGTGCTCCTGAGCCAGGGCGAGGAGATCACCCCCGAGGCCCTGATGTTCGACCAGGAGCAGGTGGCCGGAACCTCCGACTCCCAAGCCCCGGACCTCTCCTCCCTGCCCATGAACCTGCGCGACCTGGAGCGGCTCACCATAAACCGCGTCCTGGAGCACACCGCGGGCAACCGTACCCACGCGGCCAAGATCCTGGGCATCTCCGTGCGTACCCTGCGCAACAAGCTCAACGAGTACAAGCGCAGCCAGGGCCTGTAGGCCGGACGCGATGTATCCTTGCTGTGGGACGGCCCCCGCCCGCCCCCGTGGCAC
>MTPE01000053.1 GCA_002011835.1 Desulfarculaceae bacterium JdFR-95
CGAGGTGTCAGGCCTTTCCTCCTCCGCTATAGGGGCGGCGGGCCGATGCCGCCCGGGCCCGCCGCCCCACCCACCCAGGGGGGGATAGGGAGCATAAAAGCGGACGTGATCGTGGAGACCCGAATGGATGAGATAGAGCTGGAGCGACTCAGGGGAGAGACAGGGGAGGCGCTGGCTGAACTCCGGGGTTTGGTCGCCCAGTTACGAGAGACGATGCAGTTGGGGTTCCAGGGGCTGCGGGCCGAGATGGGTGCATTCTCAGCGGCCCTGGAGCGGCGGGAGCAGCATTGTCAGGCCTGCCGGGCAGACATTCTGGGGCAGATGCGCGAGATCAACTCTTCGACCCAGCGGCAGGTGGACGACCACGAGTCGCGGCTGCGCTTCCTGGAGCGAGGATATTGGCGCCTGGCTACGGTCAGCGCCGCCATCGGTGCGGTGGCCTACGGCATATTCAGTCTGCTCCGCCCCCTGGTCGAGCGCATCTTCTAGCCTGGAGGCACGAATGAATCCTGGCGATCAGCTTCTGCTGGCGCGGGCCAAGGCCCAGGAACGACGAGATCGATTGGAGGCCCGCTTGCGGACTCAGTGCGAGGGGATCGCATACTGGACCAACATCCACATCCACGGGAGCCTGGAGTCCCTGGATGAACAGCGGGTGCTGTCGCTGGCCAAGGACTTCGCCGAGGGGATGGCTGAGTATCGGCGGGTGCTGGAAGAGCTGCGCCAACTGGAGGCGGGTTAGTGGCTGGGCCCAAGGAGCAGCGCTGGTTCTGGTCGGCCGAGGAGCTGTACGTGCAGGAGGGTCTCTGCTACGAGGCCATAGCGCGGCGCATCCCGGTGAGCAAGGCCACCTTGTCTGCCTGGGCCCAAAAGGGGGGCTGGGCAGAGAAGCGCCGGCGCTGGCTGGCGACCCGAGAAGGCCTTTCTCGCGAGCTCCGGCGGCAGCTGGAGAGGACCGCCCGGCGGCTGATCTCTGAAGAGGGGGAACTTTCTGACGAGTCCCTGAAGCGTCTGGAACGCCTGCAGCGGCTGATTCAGGGCTTCGAGGTGCGAGGCCCGGACATGCGCACGATGGCGGTGGAGGTGATGGGGCGGTTTGCGGCTTGGCTACGGGATCAGACCCTTTCCGAAGAGGATCTGATCATACTGCGCCGAGCCATAGACGGGTTCTTGGGGCACGTGGAGGCGCTGACATGATCACCCTGCGCCACAAGCTCTCCAAACCAGAGTTCCGTCGGCGCAGGCAGAAGATTCTGCGCCTGCTGGAGAGCGAGGTCGGGGGATGGCCGCCGTCCGAGTCTACGCCCGAGGCACAGGGGCGGCGTTTGGCGCGGGCCCGGCAGGACCCTTTCTGGTTCATGCGGACCTATTTGCCCCACTACTTCAGCGATGAGCCAGCGCCTTTCCACCGCGAGCTGGTGGAGCTTTTGCAACGGCGGGGGCAGGCAGTGGTCCCGGTGGTGGTGGCGGCTCCGCGGGGATTCGCCAAAACCACGGTTGTCAGCTTCGGATACGTGTTGCATCAAGTTTTGTTCGAGCGTCGCCGCTTTGTGGTCATCGGCAGCGACACCGCCGACCTGGCCAGCGATCTGACCGCCTACATCCAGATCGAGCTGTTGCACAACGAACGCATCCGGGCCGACTTCGGCGAGCTGGTGCGGGATGGCGAGGCGGTGGACGACTTCGTTACCGCCAACGGGGTGCGCATACTGGCGCGGGGGAGAGGCCAGCGTCTGCGCGGCATCAAGCACGGAGCATATCGTCCAGATCTGGTGGTTCTGGATGACCTGGAGAACGACACGAACGTCCGCAACCCGCGACTGGTGCGCGCCCTGCTGGATTGGATCCTCAAGGCTGTCTACGGGGCCGTCGATCCTGCGGGCAGCCTTTTCATCATCGGCACCAAGCTGGCCCCGCGCTCGGCCCTGGCCATCATGGTGGAAGGCAAAGAGGAACCCTTCGACTCCTGGACTCGCCGACTCTATCGAGCCCTGGAGGAGGGCCCGAAGGGCGAGTGGCGCAGCCTGTGGCCGGCCCGCCACCCGGTAGAAAACCTGCTCAAGCGGCGAAAGATCATGGGGGAGCCGGCCTTCCAGGCCGAGCTTCAGAACAACCCGCGCGACGATCAGAGCATCTTCAGCCAGGAATGGATCGACGGCCATGCATTCCGCATGGCGGACTTGCCCCGGGGGGTCGTGGTGGTGGGATTCCTCGATCCCAGCATAAGCCAGCGGGCCTCGGCCGACTACAAAGCCGTGGTGGCGGTGGCGCAGTCCGATGAGGCCACCTACGTGGTGGACGCCTACGTGCGGCGAGAGAGCCTGGACCGCGTGCTGCGCCACATTTTCGCCATGCACCTGGACTGGAACTTCGCGGCCTTTGGCGTGGAGTCCAACCTGTTCCAGGCCCTGCTGATACGGGACTTCGACCGACTGTCACGCGAGCTAGGGGGTTATCTCCCGGTGCGGGGCGTACACCACGCCACGGCCAAGGAGGCGCGCATCAGCGCCCTGAGCCCCTTGGTGGAGCGGGGGCTGTTGCGCTTCCCGGTGCCCGGGGACCGTACCGAGGACATGCGGCGGCTGGTGGAGCAGTTGATCTGCTTCCCCAGCCCCACCGTCCACGACGACGGGCCGGACGCCCTGGAGGGCGCGGTGAGTCTGCTGCGGGACCTCTCTGCGATGTGGCCGACCGGCGTGATGCCGGCGGGGAGGGCGGCGCGATGAGGTTGTGGCTGAGAGCGGCGCGTCGGCCCCGGGCCGGCCTGGAGCGCGGGGCCCTGCCCTCCGGCGGGCGCAGCAGTCTGGAGATGAGCGCCGAGGAGCGGATCTACTACTTGGGGCGCCGCTTCAACGGTCTGCCGCCCTACCATACGGCGGTGCTGGCGGTGCTGGAGGACTTGTCGGTCTACAGCCCGGTAGTGAGCCAGGCGGTCAAGCTACTGGCCAGCACGGTCAACTGTGGCCACGAACTGATGTTGGAGGGCCCGGCCCGGCAGGTGCGCCGGGCACGTGAGCTGCTGGGCGAGCTGGCACCACGACTCTATCGTCGATCCGCCGGCGTGGACGGCCTGATCAACCAATACGTGCGCCAGCTGGCGGTGACGGGGGCCCTCTCCTCCGAGGACGTGTTGGAGCCGGACCTCTCCGGGCTGCGCGAGATTGTGCTGGTGCCAGCCCGCAGCATCCGCTGGGAGCTGGAGGGTGGTCAGTGGCGGCCCTATCAGTCCACGGGATCGCGGCGGGTGCCGCTCAATCCCATCACCTACGCCTACTACGCGCTGGAGACCCTGGAGGGGCATCCGCCCTACGGTATGCCGCCGTTCGCAGCGGTGATCGAGCCCGAGGCACTTCAGCGAGAGATCCTCGAGCATCTCAAGTTCTACGCACAGAAGCTGGGGCTGTACGGAATCACCACCATCTCCGTGCCGCCGCCGCCACGGCAGCCGGGCGAGAGCGAGGCGGAATACCAGCAGCGCTGCCAGGCGACCATTGATGCCGCCGCGGAGGCCTACGGACGAATCTACCGCGACGGTCTGCTGGTGATCCCCGGCGGCGAGCAGGGCCACAAGGTGGAGCACAAGGACATCGCCAAGAGCGCGGGCAGCGTGGGGGAGATCGTGCAAGGGGTGGAGCAGCTGATGATGTCCGCCCTGGGCATCGATCCGGCGATGTTCGGGCGGTCGTTTTCCACCACCGAGACATACGCCGGGGTGGTGTACCGCTTGCTCCTGCGGGCGGCGGCGCAGTACCAGCGGTTGATCAAGCGGCGCATGGAGCGCACCTACCGGCTGGCCCTGCTGTTGGCTGGACTGACGGAAGTGAGGGTAAACCTTGTCTGGAACCCCCAGCCCAGCCTCAATCCCCAGGACGATGCCCGGGCCGAGCAGGTGCGCACCGAGACCGTGCTGACCAAGGCTCGGGCGGGCATCATCGACGCCGACCAGGCGGCTCAGGAGCTGGGGTACAAACACGCCGCTGATCCCCTACGGATCGCGCCGGAGGCCTCCGGCGCGGCCGCCAAGACGGTGCGGATGGCCCTGGCCAGCGATGGCCGCGGCGGCTATCGACCCCCGAGTCTGGGGTGGCTAGGGCGGTTCTCCGCCCCCGGGGACGAAGAGGACGAGGATCTGCGGGCCGAGCGGGCCGTGGCGGCCGAGGCCGCCGAACAGGCTGCGCGCTATCGCGAGGGTCTATCGAACATCTCCCGGCCGATCCTGGCCCGGGCAATGGAGGCGGTGGAGGAGTTGCTGGCCGAGGTGCCTGCGCTGGACGAGGAGGAGTTCGTCGGGCGGGTGATGGAGGTCTTGGCGCGGGAGCACGGCCGCGGCTGGGCCACCGAGCAGGCCCGGCGGGCGGTGCGGCGGGAGATCGAGACTGTCTACCGCCAGGTGCGGCTACTTTCCGACCTGGCTGGCATCGGGCGGCACCAGTGGACCTGGGGCGCTCCCGAGCAGCGGGTGTTGGATTTTGCAGTGCGCGCCGATCAGTTCTACTGTGGGCGGTTTTTGGACACGCCACAGGCACGCGCGCGAGCCATGCGGTTTTTGCGCGAGCAGTATCTGATCAAGGGCGCGGGGCTGTTCGGCCGGCAGGACCCCGAGGTGCTGGCTGCGTTCCGGCGCGAGATGGAGCAGGAGCTGCGGGTGTTGACGGATTCCCACCTGGCCATGATCGCCGACACCTCGATCATGAGACTGCGCAACTGGGCCGCGGTGCACCAGATGCGCGAGGCCGGCGCACGCTACGCCCAGGTGTGGGCCGTGCTGGATGCCCGCACCAGCGAGATCTGCCGCGAGATGCACGGGAGGATCATCCCGCTGGACGCCTTGGTCGATGAGGTGGATCATTTGAGTGGGCTTTCGGCGGAGGAGTTCGAGTTGCACATCAAGTTGCACGGCAGCCCCTCGGCCAAGGACGTGCGCCTGGAGGGCCTGGGGCGCCTCAAGGCCGCCCGGTCCCTGGCGCCGCCCTACCACCCCCGCTGCCGCACACGGCTCAAGGTGTCGCTGGAGCCGGCGCCGCAGGCGGGGGAGCCGCCGGAGGGGCTCAACCGGGCGCAGCAACGGGCGTGGCGCTACTGGCATGAGCTACCGCCCGAGGCCCGGCGCATGCACCTGCGTGACGCACAACAGGGCGAGTTCCACAATGACCGATTGCTGCGCTCGCACGCCCACGCCCATTCTGAGGTCGCCGCTGACGTGGACGGCTACCGCCAGGCTTTGGCCGAGGTGCTGGCCGACCCGGAGCGGGTGCTGGTCCGGCTGGACAGCGCAGGAAACCTGCAGCTCGGACTGGTACGTGGTGGTAGGGACGATTGGCGCCTTGCAATCGTTGATCTGGNCNCACGGACACCCAATGGTGTCGCGCGGGTGCGGACCTTGTATGGTCCCAGTCTCAAGAAGCACTTGTCTTGGGACGACAAGCGTCAGTCTCTCGGTGATGGTGGTTGGGTGGAGGTGGAAAAGTGAGCATCCAGCAATATCTTTACGGGCTGATCCCCTCGCTGGACGAAGGCTTGCTCGAGCCCGAAACCATTTCGCGGAAGGCGTATGATCGGGATGAGATCGCCGAGGCTTGGGATGACCTGGATGGGGAGAGCCAGGAGTTGGTGCGGCGCGCCGACCGCGAACTGGTCCAGAACGCGGGCCTGGTGGCGCCTTACTGGCGCCAGGACGAGGTGGCATGGATGCGGCGCAAGGAGCAACCACCCCTTTCTCGTTGGTGGTGGTGGCTGGACAAGATCGCGGATGGCAGCTACCCGGAGGAGCTGCTGCCGGAGTGGGTGAAGTGAGACTGGGGAGGCTGGGAGAGCTGCGTTGCGTGTGCGGCCGCCTGCTGGGCCGCTGGGACGGACGGGGGCGGCTGGAGATCAAGTGCCCGCGATGTGGCAAGCTGATGCGCTTTGCCGCAGGTGCGAGGGAGGACGAGAGGAAGACCGCGGCCTAGCAGCGGCCGCCCGAGCGCCAGAGAGCGCCAGGAATAGTTGAGTCAGAGGCCCAGGGAGGCCCAGGGGCATGAGCGCCCCTGGGCCTTTCTGTCGTGGAGGGGACATGGACCAGCGAATGGAGATACCGCAGCAAATCGTCCAGCCTGCCGGCGTGCTGTCTCTCCAGCGTGCCAGCGGGGAGGCGGGCCGGCCTCGGGACGGCGACCACCTGATCATGACGGTGCGGGCTCTCTCGGCCCGGCTGATCAAGGGGGCCTGGGTGGAGATCCCGGTGGAGGTGCTCCAGGCCGCCGCGGGGGCCCTGAAGGGCATGCCGGTGTTGCTCAACCACACCCTCGATGTGCGCGAGGTGGTGGGGATGGTCCTGGAGTCCTGGTGGGACGACACCGCGATCCAGGGAGCGCCCGGCATCAACGCTCGACTGCGCCTGCATCGCGCCAGCGTGCCTCCCAATCTGCTGCGCGAGCTGGAGGCCGATCCGCCCTTCAAGCCGAGCGTCTCCGTCTCGTGGACTGGGGAGGTCGAGCAGAGTCATCCCGATCTCAGTCGCCAGGAGTTCTGGCGCCGGCTGGGGGATATCTTGGGCGGCGAGCGGGTGCGCTGGATCGTGACCCGCATCGACGAGCTGCCCGAGATCAGCCTGGTGTGGTCCGGCGCCGACCCGGCGGCCCGGGCTCTGAGCAGGAAACCCAAACCCGAAAGGAGTCTCGATATGCCCGGAAACGAAAACAAGGACACCGGCAAGGTGGCGGCGCAGGCCGCCCTGGAGCGGGTGGCCGAGGCCCTGGGGCTGGACACCGCGGAGGCGGACGGCCAGGTCCTGATCGGCCGCCTGCAGGAGGCGGCCCAGGGGCTGCGGAGGGAGTTGGACGAGCTGCGTCCCCTGGCCGAGATGGGGCGGGCCCATCTGGAGGCCCGGCGCCAGGAGTGCCTGCGTCTGGCCGGGCTGGCCAAGGGCGGTGAGGTGCCCGAGGCCCTGAAGCGGACCATCCAGGAGGCGTCCCTGGCGGCCGTGGAGGCCCTGATCGAGGGGTTCGGGGGGCAGGTGGCGAAGACCTTCACGGCCCGCTGTCCCCTCTGCGGCGAGGAGGTGCCCATCCGCAGCAGTCTGGAGGCTCAGGAGCCCCCGGCCCGGGGGATGGACAAGTACGAGCAGCTCGGCCGTCAGGTGGCCGGCATGGAGGTGAACGATGCGTGAGTACAGCACGACCGAGACTTTCGGCCGGAAGACCATCGTGGGAGCCCATCAGGTGCTGCGGGGCGTCACCGTGGCCAGCGGGCAGACCCTCTCCGCCGGGACGGTGTTGTCCGAGGTCGGGGGCAAGTGCCAGGCCCTGGCCTTGGAGGAGTCGATCTCGGGCGAGGTGCTGGCCTCGGGGGACGGGTCCACCAAGGTGTTCGAGGGGGTGTTGGCCAACGGCGGTGTGGTGCCCGGCACGGTGAGCGTCTCGGCCACCGTGGGTGGCGAGGCCAAGAGCCTCAGCGACGACGGCCGCGGCCGGCTGTCGGCCGAGGGCGTGGGTAAGGGCAGCGTGGACTACGGCTCCGGCCGCTACTGGCTGTCCTTCGACTCGGCCCCCGACAACGCCAGCAACATCTCGGCCGACTACGCGCACGACAAGGCCGGCGCGGCCGTGGCCGTGGCGGTGCTGCTGGAGGACATCGACGCCAGCGACGGGGACGAGCCAGGGATGGCCCTNGCCCACGGCGAGGCGGTGGGTGACGCCCTGGTCTGGCCCGACAGCATCAGTGACGAGCAGAAGTCCCGGGCCCTGAAGCAGCTGGCCGCGGCCGGCATCTACGTCAGGTAAGGAGGGAGAAGATGTTGGATGATCTGCTTCATTGGCGGACACTGACCGCCGCCATCAATCAGCTCCCGGCACAGCCGAGTTTCCTGTTGGATAGAGTGTTCTCGGCGGGGGGTCCCCGGGCGAGCGACATCATCGACATCGACCTGATCGCGGGGTCCGACAAGCTGGTCCCCTTTGTCACGGATGTCGAGGGTGGCGTCGTGGTGGAGCGGACCACGCGCGAGATGCGGTCCTTCAAGGCCCCGCGCCTGCGTGTGAAGAAGCATCTGTCCGCGCGTGAGTTGCTCCTGGAGCGGCCCGCGGGCGGCGACATCTATCTGGCCGGTGGTGGGGATATCAATCGGGCGCGGCAGGCGGCCGTCAGGCTGGAGCTGCAGGACCTGCGCAATCGCCTCCAGCTCACGACCGAGTGGATGTGTGCCCAGGCCCTCACCGGGGCCCTCACGGTCAGCCAGGACAACATCGCGTTCCAGATCGACTACCGCTTCCCGGCCACCCACAAGGTGACCTTGAGCGGGGATGCCCGGTGGGGTGAGGCCTCGGCCGACATCCCTGGCAACCTGCAGGACTGGGCGGATCGCATCTTTTCCGTCACCAAGAAGCCGGCCAACATGCTGCTCTTGGGCTCCACCGCGGCCCGGAAATTCGAGTCCGACGCCAAGGTCAAGGACGACCTGGACCGGCGCAACTACAACGCGGGGTCGCTGGCCCCCGAGGTGGGTAACAACTATTTGGGCGTGTATCGCGGTCTGGAGGTCTGGCGGTATCCCTTCGAGTACACCACGGGGTCCGGCGCCAAGACCAAGCTCATCGGCGACAACGTCGCCATCATGCTCACCCTCCAGGCCGAGTTCTCGATGGAGTATGGCCTGATCCTGGACCTCAAGGCCGGGGCCCAGGTGGTGGGCCGGTTCTTCGCCAAGAGCTGGACCACCGAGGACCCCTCCACCCAGTGGCTGCTGGCCGAGAGTCGGCCGCTGCCCGTGGTGCGCGAGATCGGCTCGGTGGTCTACGCGCAGGTGTGCTAGCCCATGCTGGCCGACGCGGCATACGTACGGCAGGTGGGCAACCTACCGGACGATGTGGGTGACCAGGCCGTCCTCCCCCACCTGGCGGCCGCCAGCGCGCGACTCCGGCGCTGGGTGGGGGAGGCGGCCTACGCCGACGCCGGCGCGGCCAGCCCCG
>MTPE01000052.1 GCA_002011835.1 Desulfarculaceae bacterium JdFR-95
CTGTCTTCGATGTGCAGGGTGGGTGGGTTGGGGTTGGGTCCGAACAATCCCAGGCCCAGTTCCACCGCGGCCAGGACGCCGCGTCCGAAGGGTGCGTAGGGGCCGGACAGCGGCAGTATGACGCCCACGGCGCGGGGGTGTACCAGGCGGGCCAGGCTGAGCTGCTGGTCCAGGCGGTCCAGCTCGTCTTGCCACGGTTGGGCTGCGGGGAGGGCACGGAGTTGGCGCAGGTAGTTTTGGGCTGCGTCCAGGCGTCCTTCGCGCAGGCAGGCCTTGACCAGGCCTTTGAGGAGTGCGGCGCGCACTTCTGGCCAGCCGGCGTTGGGGAGCAGGGGGGTGATTTCGCGCGAGGGTGCGCGGCCGGCCCATTGGGCGATGCGGTGGGCCAGTTGAGCGGCGGTGGCGGCGTCGGCGGCCCGCGCTCGGCGTACCAGGGCGGCCACGGCGGGTGCATAGGCGCCCTGGGCGGCCAGGGCCTGGGCGAGCAGGTCTTGGGCCTGGGCGCGGGAGGCGGCGTCCAGGGGTCCGGGGGGTCGGGAGAGCAGGCGTCGCAGGCGGGCGGCGGCCTGTCGGGGCTGGTCGGTGGCCAGCAGGAGGCGTGCGCTCAGCAGTTCGGTGGCCACGGCCAGGGGGGCGGGTACGCCGGTGGTGAGCAGGGGCTTGAGGGTGGCCAGGGCGGCGGAGCTGTCTCCCTGGCCCAGTTGGGCCTGTGCCAGTCCCAGGCGGGCGCGGGCCTGTTGCAGGCGGTCGGGTCGCAGGCGCAACACCGCGCGGAAGGCGTCGCCGGCCTCGGCGTAGCGCTTTTGTTGCAGGCGTTCCTCGCCCAGTTTGAGCAGGGCGGAGATTTCCTGGGTGACGGGGATGGCCCGCGGCGTGGGGGTGGGGGTGGGGGCATAGGGCGCACAGGCGGCCAGGGCCAGGCAGAGGGCCAGGCCCAGGGTGAGGGCCGTCCAGGGCTGCCACCTGGTGCTTGAGGTGCGCACGCTACTTCTTGACCTCCTCGTAGTCGGCGTCCACCACTTCTTCGTCTTTGGTTTGCTCCTGGCCGGTGGTGTCTGTCTGTTCCGTCTGGGTCTGGTCTTGGCTGGTGGCGGCGGAATACAGGGCTTCGGCCAGCTTGTGGCTGACCTGGCTGAGCTGGTTCACTGCTGCGTCGATGGCCGCCTTGTCGTCGCCTTTGATGGCCTGGCGCACGGCCTCCATCTTCTCTTCCACCTCGGCCTTGAGCTGGGGGTCGGCCTTGTCGCCCAGTTCCTTGAGGGTCTTTTCCGTGGCGTAGAGCATACTGTCGGCTTGGTTGCGGGCCTCGGCCAGTTGGCGTTTCTTGCGGTCTTCTTCGGCGTGGATCTCGGCTTCTTTGATGAGGCGTTGGATCTCCTCTTCGCTGAGGCCGGAGGAGGCGGTGATCTTGATGGACTGTTCCTTGCCCGTGCCCAGGTCCTTGGCGCTGACGTGCACGATGCCGTTGGCGTCGATGTCGAAGGTGACCTCGATCTGGGGCACGCCGCGGGGCGCGGGGGGTATGCCCACCAGCTCGAAGCGGCCCAGGGTCTTGTTGTCCGCGGCCATCTCGCGCTCGCCTTGCAGTACGTGGATGGAGACCGCGGGCTGGTTGTCGGCGGCGGTGGAGAAGATCTGGCTCTTGCGGGTGGGGATGGTGGTGTTGCGTTCGATGAGCTTGGTCATGACCCCGCCCAGGGTCTCGATGCCCAACGACAGGGGGGTGACGTCGAGCAGGAGCACGTCTTTGACCTCACCGCCCAGCACGCCGGCCTGGATGGCGGCGCCGATGGCCACCACCTCGTCGGGGTTGACGCCCTTGTGGGGCTCCTTGCCGAAGATCTGGCGCACCTTTTCCTGCACCTTGGGCATGCGGGTCATGCCGCCCACCAGGATGACNTCGTCGATGTCGTGGGGTGAGAGNCCGGCGTCCTTGAGTGCCTGGTGGCAGGGGGGCTCCAGTTTGGCGATCAGGTCCTCCACCAGGGCCTCGAGCTTNGCCCGGGTGAGCTTGAGGTTGAGGTGTTTGGGTCCGTTGGCGTCGGCGGTGATGAAGGGCAGGTTGATGTCGGTCTCCATGGAGGTGGACAGCTCCATCTTGGCCTTTTCCGCGGCTTCTTTGAGCCGCTGCAGGGCCATGGGGTCCTGGCGCAGGTCGATGCCCTGGTCCTTTTTGAACTCGTCGGCCAGGTAGTCGATGATGCGCTGGTCGAAGTCCTCGCCGCCCAGGTGGGTGTCGCCGCTGGTGCTCTTGACCTCGAACACGCCGTCGCCCAGCTCCAGGATGGAGATGTCGAAGGTACCGCCGCCCAGGTCGAAGACCGCGATTTTTTCATCGCGCTTCTTGTCCAGGCCGTAGGCCAGGGCCGCGGCGGTGGGCTCGTTGATGATGCGTTTGACCTCCAGGCCGGCGATGCGGCCGGCGTCGCGGGTGGCCTGGCGCTGGGAGTCGTCGAAGTAGGCGGGCACGGTGATCACGGCCTCCGTCACCGGCTCGCCCAGGTAGTCTTCGGCGGTCTGTTTCATCTTGGCCAGGATCATGGAGGAGATCTCGGAGGGGCTGTAGGTCTTGCCCCGGATACGGATGTGGGCGTCGCCGTTGTCGGCGGGCACGATTTCGTAGGGCAGTATTTCGCGGTCGCGGGTCACTTCGGGGGAGTCGTACTTGCGGCCGATGAGGCGCTTGACCGCGAATACAGTGTTGTGGGGGTTGGTGATGGCCTGGCGCTTGGCCACCTGGCCCACCAGGCGCTCGCCACTGTCGGTGAAGGCCACCATGGAGGGGGTGGTGCGGCTGCCCTCCTGGTTGGTGAGCACCTTGGCCTCGCCGCCTTCCATCACCGCCACGCAGGAGTTGGTGGTGCCCAGGTCGATCCCGATTATCTTGCTCATGAGAGTGTTCCCCTCGTTCCGTGGCATATGGAAAAGGCCCCCGGGCCGGGGGGCCTGGCTGGATGGTTGCCGGTCAGTTGACGGTCACCTTCACCTCGCCCTCGCCTTCGCCCTCCTCCTCCTGGTCCTCGGTGGATTCGGGCCGCTTGCTGACCACCACCATGGCCGGACGCAGGAGGCGTCCGTGGTAGAGGTAGCCCTTTTGCAGCTCGTTTATCACCGTGTTGGGTTCGGCCTCCAGGTCTTCCTGTTGCATCATGGCCTCGTGGCGTTCGGGGTCGAAGGGCTGTCCCAGGGCCTCGATGCGCTCCAGGCCGTGGCGGGAAAGCACCTTCATCAGCTCCTGGTGGGTCAGCTCCAGGCCCTGGAGCATGCTGTCCTTGTCGGCCTGCTCGGCGTGTTGCAGGGCGCGCTCCAGGTTGTCCACCACGGGCAGCAGGTCGCGCAGGAGGTTTTCGTTGGCCCGCTTGAGGAACTCGGCCTTCTCGCGCTCGGAGCGCTTCTTGTAGTTCTCCAGCTCGGCGGCCAGGCGCAGCAGGCGGTCCTTGAGCTGGTCGCGCTCGGCGGTGAGCTGGNCCAGGGGATCGGGCTGCTCGGCCTCTTCTGCTTCTTGGGCCTCGGNCTGCTGGTGGGCCTCCGGCGATGGGGCCTGATCCTGCTCTGNGGCCCGGGTATCACCTTCGGCCTGTTCGGCCCCTGGCGTCTGGTCTTCCCGCNCCGGCGCGGGCTGGGCCTGGTCTTCGGGNNTGGGGCTNTGGTCTTGGCTCACGCTCATGGCTCCTCGTCTCGCCCCTGGTGGCCGCGGCTCAGCTGCGCTCCTCCAGGATGCGGCTCACCATGCGGGCGGTGTAGTCCACGATGGGGATGACCTTGGAGTAGTCCATGCGGGTGGGGCCGATGACGCCCAGGGCGCCCAGGGGGCGTTCGGAGTCGCCGTAGGCCGCGGTGACCGCGCCCAGGTCCTCCAGCTCCTCGATCTGGCTCTCGGCCCCCAGGAATATCTGNAGCCCCTGGGCCATCATGGCCTTCTCCAACAGCCGCAGGATGGTGGACTTCTCCTCGAAGGCCCGGAAGATGCGGCGCAGGCGGGAGATGTCCTGGAACTCGGGCAGGTCCAGGAGGTTGGCCTGGCCCTCCACGTACACCTCGCCGCCGCCGGCCTCGGCCTGCTGCAGGGCCCGGTTGCCCAGGGCCAGGGCCCGCGAGAGCACGGCGTCGAAGCGCACCTTCTCGCGGGACATCTCCCGGGCCACGCGTTCCTTCACCTCGGACAAGGTAAGGTCGCAGAGCAGCTCGTTCAAGTAGCGGGTGTACTTGTCCAGGTCCTCCTGGGTGATCTCGGGCTCGGCGGTGATGACCCGGTTCTGCACCCCCCCGCTCTTGGCCACGAACACCACCAGGATCACCCCCGGCTCCAGGAGGATGAACTCCATGTGGCGGAACACCTCGTGCTCAGGGTTGGGGGCGGCCACCACGGCCACGTTCTGGCTCAGCTCGCTCAGGGCCTGGGAGGCGCTCTTGAGGATCTCGCCCANGTCGGCGTGGTCGGGCGGAGGGGTCAGGGCCCGNCGGATGCGCTGCTTGAGCTCCTCGTCCAGCTCGCGCACCTTGAGGATGGAATCCACGTAGAAGCGCAGGCCCCGGGCGGTGGGGATGCGGCCGGCCGAGACATGGGGCTGGGTGAGGTAGCCCATCTCCTCCAGATCGGCCATCACGTTGCGGATGGTGGCCGGCGAGAGGTCGATGTGGGGTAGCTTGGATATGGTACGGCTGCCCACGGGCTCGGCCGTGGTGACGTAGCCGCTGACCACCGCGGCGAGGATGGTCTGGGCTCGCTGGGAAAGTTCTTCGGTCACAGGTAGTTACCCCTTGTCGCCCGGCAAAGGGAGGGTGCAAACCAAACTTAACAATCCCCCCTGGGGATGTCAAGCCGCGCCCCCGGGGAGGGGGTGATTGACGCCGCGGGCGGCCAAGGGTTATACTGCCAAAGAATCGCCAGTCAAAACGCGGCGTTATTTTTCGGCCCCGCCGCCAACGCCCACAGTCCGCCCCCCGCCAACCCAGGGAGAGTCGGCCGCATGCTGGAAAAGGTTCTCGCAGACCCCAAGCTGCAGCCCTACCGGCGCACCTTCCAGCCCGGCCAGATACTCTTCCTGGAGGGCGACCCCTCCCAGGACCTCTACATCCTGGTCTCCGGCACCCTGGAGGTACTCAAGGGACAGAAGGTGATCTCGCGCATCAGCGAGCGAGGGGCGGTGTTCGGCGAGATGTCCTCCCTGTTGGGCCAGCGCCGCACCGCCACGGTCAAGGCCCTGGAGGCGGTGGAGGCCATCTGCATCCCCAAGGAGGAGTTTCCCCGCTTCCTCAGTGAGCACCCCGAGGTGGCCCAGGCCATCAGCCAGGTCCTGGCCCGGCGCCTGGAGAGCACCAGCCAGGAGCTCTACGGCCTCAAGGAGTTCTGCGACCGCTTGCCCGACGCGGTGTTCATGACCGACGCCCAGGGCCGCCTCACCAGCATGAACAGCGCCGCCTGCCAACTGTTCGGCCTGAGCTGGGACGCCTGGCGGGACAAACCGGCCGAAGAGCTGTTCGCCGAGCCGGAGGAGTTCCGCCGCTACGCCGAGGCCGCCCGCCAAGGCCAACCCTTGCGGGAACAGGTCCTGCGCGTGAGCCACCCCGAAGGCAAGGAACGCTTCGTCTCCGTGTCCATGAGCATCCTCTACGACGCCCGCCACCACTTCCAGGGCCTGTTCTGCCTGGGCCGTGACGTAACCCAGGCCCAGCGCATGCGCCGCCGCCTGCGCCGGGTCCTGTGGTGGGCCGTGCCCCTGGCCCTGGTGGCGCTGGTCCTGGCCGGAGCCCTCCTCTACGGCCTGCCCTACTTCCTGCGCGGCTACCAGCAACAAACCCTGCAGCAGAACGAGCTGCGCAACCTGCTGGCCAAGGACTTCCTGGTGCTCAAGGCGCTGCTGACGGAAAAGCTGGCCCCTGCCGACCGCCGCCTCACCCACCCGGTACTGAAGAAGTTCCTGGCCGTGCAGGAGTCCGCCCCCCTACCCTACCGCGGCATCCTGCTGCTGGACCCCCAGGGCCGGGTCTTCGACGCCGTGGTGGTACGCGGCAAGCTGGAGCTGGAGGCCATGGTGGGCAGCCCCTATGGCCGCCAGGAGTTCGTGGAGGACCGGCCCGGTATATACCGCGTATTTACGGTGTATCGCCGCGACAAGTACCACCCCACCAGCTACCGCTCCATTGAGGCGGCCTTCGCCGTCCGCCACCAGGGACGCCTGCTGGGCTGGGTGGTGTTCATGTTGGACCCCGCCAAGCTGCGGGACGTATATCANCTGACAGAGCAAGACCTCAGACGCTTTCGCTTCCAGGAGCCGGGAAAGCCATGAGTGCGAGCAAGGCAGCCAAGGCCCTGTTCTGCTTCATCGACGACGCGGCCTTCGAGCTGGATAACTTCCGCCAGAACGCCGCGCCGGCTTTCGACCGGGCCGAGTTCGTCTATGCCCACACCTTCGAGCAGGCGGTGGAGGCCATGGGAGGCCGGCGGCCGGTGTGTTTCCTGCTGGACCTGTACGGCAGCGACCCGGGAGTGGAGCCTCGCCTGCCTGCGCCGGAGAAGCTGGAGGAGGCCCTGGCCCCGCCGGTGGCGGTGGCGGAGTTGTACCAGGGGGTGGACTCGGCCGCGGGCGAGGGGGGCAACCTGTTCCTGCGGCGGCTGTACGCCCAGCTCCAGGGTTGGCAGGCGGCGTTCCAGGCGGCCTGTGATTCTTTGGGCCAGGGGCGGGCGTACGGCCTGGCCAACCTGGCGGCGGCGCGGGAACGCTATCCCTGGGCGGCCTGTCTGGCCTACAGCCGCAAGGCCCTCTATGCCGACGCCGTGGCGGTGTGCGCGGCCGGGGCGGACGGGGTGTTGCAGAAGCCCCAGGGCGCGGACGACGCGGCCATCGCCCAGGCCACCCGGAGCCAGGCGCCGGAGCTGGCCCGGGCGGCCTATGCCGCGGTGAACCGGCGCCTGGCCCACCTGTGCGGGGTGTTGGGCCTGCGGCTGTTGCAGGAGGGCCGGGGCATGGGCCTGGCCCAGTGGCTGTACGAGGCCCTGGACCATCTGGTGCCGGGGCGGGAGTCCCGCCCCCGTTACTCCCGGCAGGAGGTGGCCCAGGCGTTGGCCGGTGAGCGCCTGGAGGACCTGGGTCTGACCCCGGCCGACACCGGCACCGTGCTGGCCCTGCGCGGTTGGCTGGCGACTTGAAACGGGAGGATGGGCTGGACATGGCGGAAGGCAAGGCCAGAGAGGCCATCCGGGTGGCGGTAGTGGGTTCGGGCTATTGGGGCAAGAACCTGGTGCGCAACTACCACCAGATGGGCAACCTGGCCCTGATCTGCGACCAGCGGGAGGANACCCTGGCCGAGCTGGCCCGGACCTATCCTGGGGTGGATACCTGCCTGGCCTTCAGCGACGTGTTGGCCCGGCCGGACATCGACGCGGTGGTGATCGCCACCCCGGCCGAGACCCACTTCCACCTGGCGCGAGAGGCGCTCCTGTCCGGGCGGCACACTTATGTGGAGAAGCCCCTGGTGCTGGACGAGCGCCAGGGCCGGGAGCTGATCGCCCTGGCCGAGGAGCGCGGTCTGGTCTTGATGGTGGGGCACCTGCTGCAGTATCACCCGGCCTTCGTACGCCTGAAGGAGCTGGCCGCCTCGGGCGAGCTGGGCCGTATCGACTACATCTACTCCCACCGCCTCAACCTGGGCAAGATCCGGCGGGAGGAGAACATCCTGTGGTCGTTCGCCCCCCACGACATATCCATGATCCTGGCCCTGGCCGGGGAGGAGCCGGAGCGGGTGATGTGCGTGGGCGGCAACTACCTGCACAAGCGCATCGCCGACGTGACCACCACCCACCTGGACTTCCCTTCGGGGCTNAAGGCCCACATNTTCGTNTCCTGGCTGCACCCCTTCAAGGAGCAGAAGCTGGTGGTGGTGGGCGAGCGCAAGATGGCGGTGTTCGACGACACCCGCCCCTGGGGGGAGAAGCTTCTGCTCTACGCCCACCAGATCAAGTGGGAGGGCAACGTGCCCGTACCGGCCCGGGCCGAGCCCGAGGCGGTGGAGGTGCCGGAGACCGAGCCCCTGCGCGCCGAGTGCGAGCACTTCCTGGAGTGTATCGCCACCGGCGCCCGCCCCCTCACCGACGGCCGCGAGGGGCTGAGGGTGCTGAAGGTGCTCAACGCCAGCCAGGTGGCCCTGGACCAGCAGGCCATCCAGGATCTGGTGCGCCGCGAGCCCGACCCGGCCGCCCTGCTATTGCGGGCGCAGGCAGAGCCGCCCTACTTCGTGCACCCTACCGCGGTGGTGGACGAGGGGGTGAGCATCGGCCGGGGCACCCGTATCTGGCATTTCTCGCACATCCTCACCGGCTCACAGATCGGCCCGGAGGTGAACATAGGCCAGAACGTGGTCATCGGCCCGGAGGTACGCATCGGCCGCGGGTGCAAGATCCAGAACAACGTCAGCGTGTACAAGGGCGTGACCCTGGAGGACTACGTGTTCTGCGGGCCGTCGATGGTGTTCACCAACGTCCACAACCCCCGGGCGCACGTGCCGCGCATGGACCAACTGCGCCCCACCCTGGTACGCACCGGCGCCACCCTGGGGGCCAACTGCACCATCGTCTGCGGCCACACCATCGGCCGCTACGCCTTCGTGGGGGCGGGTGCGGTGGTGACCCGCGACGTGCCCGACCACGCCCTGGTGGTGGGCAACCCGGCGCGGCAGATCGGCTGGGTGTGCTCCTGCGGCGAGCGACTGGAGGACGACCTGGTCTGTCCGGCCTGCGGCCGCCGCTACCGTCAACGCGAGCGGGGCCTGAGCGAGGCCTGAGCGGGGCGGCGCGGCGGAGGCCCGGGACGAGGCCTGGGGTGGAGTCCTTCGGGCTCATCCGGCAGACGCCGGGGTGGTGGTAAGATCATCCCGGGCCGGCCCGGTCAAGGCTGGCCCCCGGCCACCCTAGTTGGGCTCATGGCCTTGACCGGGCCG
>MTPE01000194.1 GCA_002011835.1 Desulfarculaceae bacterium JdFR-95
GGGCCAGCCGTAGAAACGGCGGGTGGCGGCCACCGCCTCCGGCCCCAGGGGCTCGCCGTGGCAGGCCGGGCTGTCGGCCTTGGGGCTGCCGTAGCCGATGTGGGTGCGCACGCGGATGAAGGAGGGACGCTCTTGCTCGGCCCGGGCCTGCTCAATGGCCGCGGCGATGGCCTCCAGGTCCTCGCCGTCCTCCACGCTGAGCACCTGCCAGCCCAGGGCGCGGAACCGGGCCATCACGTCCTCGGTGAAGGCCAGGGCGGTGTCGCCCTCGATGGAGATGCGGTTGTCGTCCCACAGGCACACCAGCCGCTCCAGGCCCAGGGTGCCGGCCAGGCTGGCCGCCTCGTAGGAGATGCCCTCCATGAGGTCCCCGTCCGAGGCCAGGACGTAGATCCAGTGGTCCAGGAGCCGGTGGCCGGGGCGGTGGAAGCGGCCGGCCAGGAAGCGCTGGGCCATGGCCATGCCCACGGCGTGGGCCAGCCCCTGGCCCAGGGGACCGGTGGTCACCTCCACCCCCGGGGTGAGGCCGTACTCGGGGTGGCCGGGGGTGCGGCTGCCCCACTGGCGGAAGGCCTTGAGGTCCTCCAGGGTGAGCTCATAGCCGTGCAGGAACAACAGACCGTAGAGCAGGGCCGAGCCGTGGCCCGCCGAGAGCACGAAGCGATCCCGCCCCGGCCAGGCCGGGTCGGCCGGGTTGTGGCGCAGGAAGCGGCTCCAGAGCACCCAGGCCATGGGCGCCGCCCCCAGGGGCAGCCCAGGGTGGCCGGAGCGGGCCGCCTCCACCATGTCCACCGCCAGCATGCGTAAGGTGGTGATACAGAGCCGATCCAACTGCTCGCGTTCCATGTTCCTGCCTCGTCGGGGTTATTCACGCGCGGCCGCCGTCGCCAGCCTTATACTCGCCCGGAGGCGGGATGTCCAGTCGTAGTTGGAGCCGATCCCCTCCGCCGGGGCGAGCCCCGCCCCGCTTCCTCCCCGCGGCGCCGGGCTAGGGGCGCCCGTCCTGGTGCGGGCTGCTCTCTCCGCCGCGGGCGCGGCGCCGGCCCAGGGTCTGGAACACCAGGTAGAGCACGGGCACGAAGATCACCCCCAGGCAGGTGGCCACCAGCATGCCTCCGAACACCGCCGTACCCAGGGCGCGGCGGCTGCCCGCCCCCGCTCCGGTGGCGATCACCAGGGGCACCACCCCCAGGATGAAGGAGAAGGCGGTCATGAGGATGGGACGGAAGCGCAGGCGGCTGGCTTCCAGGGCCGCGGTCACCGCGTCCTTGCCCGCCTGGTACTGGTCCTTGGCGAACTCCACGATGAGGATGGCGTTCTTGGTGGCCAGGCCCACCAGCAGCACCAGGCCGATCTGGGTGTAGACGTTGTTGTCCAGCCCGCGCAAGAGCAGGGCGGCGAAGGCCCCGCCCAGGGCCAGGGGCACGGTGAGGATCACCGGGGCGGGGATCTTCCAGCTCTCGTACTGCGCGGCCAGCACCAGATAGACCATCACCACCGCCAGCAGGAAGACCAGGGCCCCGCTGCCCGCGGCCACGGTCTCCTGGTAGGAGATGCCGGTCCACTGGAAGCCCATGGTGTCGGGCAGGATGCGCCGGGCCAGCTCGGCCATGGCCTCCAGGGCCTGGCCGGAGCTGTATCCCGGTGCGGCGCTGCCCTTGACGCTGGCCGAGGGGTACATGTTATAGCGGGTGACCACCTGGGGCCCGAAGCTCTCCTTGATCTTCACCAGGGTGCCCAGGGGCACCATCTGGCCCTGGGGGTTGCGCACCTGCAGGCGCAGGATGTCCTCGGGCCGGGCGCGGAAGCGGGCGTCGGCCTGCACCCGCACCTGGTAGGTGCGCCCGAACTTGTTGAAGTCGTTCACGTAGGTGGAGCCCAGGTAGGCCTGGAGGGTGTCGAACACCTCCGACAGAGGGATGCCCAGGCTGAGCACCTTGGCCCGGTCCACCTCCACCGTGATCTGGGGCACGTTGGTACGGATGCTGGTGAAGAGGCCGGTGAGTCCGGGGGTGCGGTTGCCCTCCTCCACCAGGCGCTGGGCCACCTCCTGCAGCCGCGCCAGGCCCGCCCCCGCCCGATCCTGCACCTGCATGTCGAAGCCCCCCGCCACCCCTAGCCCGGGCAGGGCCGGCACGGGGAAGGCCACCACCACCGCCTCCTGGATGCGGGCGAACTCGCGCCGCAGGTGGGCCAGCACCGCGGGCAGGGACTGTTCGGGGTGGGGCAGGCGCTGGTCCCAGGGCTTGAGCACCACCACGTTGGCCCCCATGTTGGAGCTGGCGGTGCCGTTGAGGATGGAGTAGCCCACCAGGGACATGAAGCGTTCCACTCCGGGGGTGGCGGCGATGATACGGTTGACCCGCTCCATCACCGCCATGGTGCGCTGGCGCGAGGCNCCGTCGGGGAGCTGCAGGTTGCACATCAGGTAGCCCTGGTCCTCGAAGGGCACGAAGCCGCTGGGCGTGGCGCTCATGCCCCACCAGGCCGCCGCGGCCAGCCCCAGGAAGACCAGCAGGGTGAAGAACCGCCGCGCCAAGGCCCGGCGCACCAGGGCCAGATAGCCCTCGGTGGTGCGGTGCAGGAGGCGGTCGAAGGCGCGGAAGAAGATGTTGCGCCGCGCCGGGGTGGGCCGCAGCAGGAGCGCACACAGGGCCGGGCTCAGGGTGAGGGCGTTGACNGAGCTGAAGAAGGTGGCGGTGGCGATGGTGAGNGCGAACTGCTTGTAGAGCACNCCGGTGATGCCGCCCATGAAGGCGGTGGGGATGAACACCGCCATGAGCACCAGGGTGGTGGCGATCACCGGGCCGGTCACCTCGGCCATGGCCCGTTCCGTGGCCTCGCGGGGAGGCAGGCCGCTGTCGTCGATGTTGCGGGCCACGTTCTCCACCACCACGATGGCGTCGTCCACCACGATGCCGATGGCCAACACCAGCCCGAACAAGGTGAGGGTGTTGATGGAGAAGCCCAACACCGCCATGACCAGGAAGGTGCCCACCAGCGACACCGGTATGGTCACCGCCGGGATCAGGGTGGCCCGCCAGTCCTGCAGGAACACGAACACGGTCAGGATCACCAGCACCGCGGCGATAAGCAAGGTGATCACGATCTCGTGGATGGAGGCCTCGACCACCCAGGAGGCGTCGTAGGTGATGGTGTAGTCGATGCCCTGAGGGAAGCCGGTCTTGAGGCGCTCCATGGCTTGGCGCACCCGCTGGGACAGGTCCAGCAGGTTGCTGCCCGGGAGCTGGTACACGAAGATCAGGGCCGAGGGCTTGCCGTTCAGTTGGGAGCTGACACCATAGGTCTTGGCCCCCAGCTCTATGCGGGCCACGTCCTTGAGCCGGGTGAGGGCCCCGCCCTTGCCCACCCTCACCACGATGCGGCCGAACTCCTCCGGGTCCTTCAGGCGGCCGCGCACCTGCACCGTGTACTGGAAGTCCTGGCCCTTGGGCGCGGGGGGCTGGCCGATCACGCCCGCGGCCACCTGCACGTTCTGGGCCCGGATGGCGGCCACCACGTCATTGGTGGTGAGGCCGCGGGCCTCCAGCCTGCGGGGGTCCAGCCAGATGCGCATGCTGTAGACGTCCGCCCCCAACACCTGTACCGCGCCCGCCCCCGGAATCCGGGCCAGCTCGTCCTTGATGCGCAGGGTGGCGAAGTTGCTCAGGTAGATGTCGTCGTAGCGCCCGTCGGGTGAGAACAGGTTTATGGCCACGGCGAAGTTGGGCGAGCGCTTGCGCGTGGTCACTCCGGCCCGCTTGACCTCCTCGGGCAACAGGGGCATGGCCACCGCCACCCGGTTCTGCACCAGGACCGCGGCCATGTCCAGGTCGGTGCCGGTCTCGAAGGTCACGGTCAGGTTGTAGGAGCCGTCGCTGGCGCTGGTGGAGGACATGTAGAGCATGCCCTCCACCCCGTTGACCTGCTCCTCGATGGGCGCGGCCACGGTGTCGGCCACCACCTGGGCGCTGGCCCCGGGGTAGATCGTGGATACNGTCACCGTGGGGGGCTGGATCTCGGGGTACTGGGCGATGGGCAGGTTGAACAGGGTGACGGCCCCNCCCAGGGTGATCACGATGGACACCACCGCGGCGAAGATGGGCCGGTGGATGAAGAAGCGCGAGAGCATGGCCGCCCTACCGCTCCTTCCGGGCCGGCTTCTCTCCTCCGGCCTGGGAGCCGGCCTCCACCGGCCGCACCTTGGCTCCGGGACGCGCGCGCAACAGGCCCTTGACCACTACCCGGTCCTCCGCCTTGAGCCCGGAGCGGATCAGGCGCAGGCCGTCGGGCTGGCGGGGGCCGACCTTCACCCGGCGGTAGTGCACCACCCCCTTGTCGTCCACCACCAGCACGAAGCGACCGCCCTGGTCGGCCTGTACCGCCCGATCCGGCACCAGAAGCGCCCCCTTCACCTCCTCCACCGGCACCCGGATGCGCACGAACAGACCAGGCAGGATGCGCCCATCGGGGTTGGGGAACACCCCCCGCACCTCGAAGGTGCCGGTGGCGGGGTCCACCCGGTTGGAGGCGTAGTCCACCCGCCCGCGGTGGGGCCAGCCCTCCTCGTTGGCTAGGGCCATGAACACCGGGTGCCGCCCTTTGGGGCGGTCGGGGTCCTTCTTGCGCTCCAGGGCCAGGAAACGCAAGAGATCGGCCTCGCTGATGCGGAAGTAGGCGTAGATGGGGTCGTCGTCCACGATGGTGGTGAGCAGGGTGGGGCCGTCCACNCCCACCAGGTTGCCCACGTCCACCAGGCTGCGCGAGAGCCGGCCGGCGATGGGGGCGTGGATGTGNGTGTAACCCAGGTCTATGCGCGCGGCCTCCNCCCTGGCCTTGGCCGCCTGTACCTGGGCCTTGGCCTGGGCCTCCTGGGCCCGGGCCTGCATCACCTCCACCTCGCTCACCGCCCGCTGGCGCCAGGCCCGCTCCTTGCGGATGCGGGTGGCGCGGGCCAGCTCCAGGGCGGCCTGGCTGGTGGCCAGCTCGGCCAGGGCCATGTCCAGCTTGGCCTGGTAGGGCGCCGGCTCGATGACGAACAGCAGCTCCCCCTTCTTCACGATGGCGCTGGGCTGGAACAACACCTTCTCCAGCCTACCCGCCACCCGCGCGCGGATGTCCACCTGGGCGTGGGCCACGGTGGTGCCGGTGTAGTGGGCATACTCGATCACGTCCCGCACCACCGGGCGCATCACGGTCACCTCCGGCGGCGGAGGAGCGGCCGCCTTCTGCGGCTTCTGCTTGCACCCCCCCATCCCCAGGCCCAACCCCAGGACCAGGGCCAACACCGCCGCCCCTCTCTGCACCACCTTGGCTCGCGCCGACAAGGCTCTCACTTCTTCCCCCTGTTTCCCGCCGGGTTTCCCGCTCTCTCGACGCCCTGTGTACTCTGCCAGCCCCCGCCCAGGGCCTTGTAGAGCCGCACCACGGCCAGGGAGAAGTCCCCCCGGGCCTGGGCCAGCTGGTTGTCATAGGCGAACAGGCTGCGCTGGGCGTCCAGCACACTCTGGAAGTCGGTGAGCCCGTCCTTGTAGAGACGCACCGCCAGCTCCAGCGTGCGCCGCGCCGCGGCCACGGTGCGCTCCAGGGCCGCCACCCGCGCCCGCCCGCGACTGCAGGCCACCAGGGCGTCCTCCACCTCCCCCAGGGCGTTCAGCACCGCCTGCTGGTAGGCGTACAGGGCCTGTTCGGTACGCGCGTCGGCCACCTTGATCTGGCTGCGGATGCGTCCGGCGTCGAATACCTTCCAGAACAGCGAGGGGCCGAAGGTGTAGAAGTGGCTGTCGCTGCGCCACAGCTTGCCCAGGTCGCCCGCGGCCAGGCCCAGGGTGCCGGTTAGGGTGAGGGTGGGATAGAGGTCGGCGGTGGCCACGCCGATGCGGGCGGTGGCCGCGGCCAGACGGCGTTCGGCCCGGCGCACGTCCGGGCGCTGGCGCAGGATGTCGGCGGGGATGCCCACCGCCACCTGCGGCGGCGGGGTGGGTATGGGCCGCGGCCGGCTCAGCTCCTCGTGCAGGCTGCCCGGAGGCAGGCCCAGCAGGATGGCGCAGGCGTTCATGGCCTGGTGCAGGGCCATCTCCAAGGGCGGCAGCTCGGCCTGGGAGCTGGCCAGCACCGACTCGGCCTGGGCCACGTCCAGGGCCGCGGCCAGGCCGTTCTGGAAACGCACCCGCGTCAGGCGCAGGGTCTCGCGCTGGGAGGCGATGTTCTTGCGCGCCGCGGCCAGGCGCGCCTGCAGAGTGCGCACGGCGAGGTAGGTGCGGGCCACCTCGGCGTAGAGGCTGACCAATACGTCGCGGCGGTCCTCCTGGCTGGCCTGGAACTCGGCCTGGGCCGCCTCCACCGCGCGCCGCACCCGCCCGAACAGGTCGATCTCCCAGGAGGCGTCCATCTCGGCGCTGTAGCGGCTGGTGGTGACCCCGCCGGNGCTGATGTCGTTCTCACTGCCCCGCTGGCGGGTGTAGGCNCCNTGNGCGTCCAGCTCGGGCAGCTCGCGCCCCAGGGCCACCCCCAGGGCGGCCCGCGCCTCCTTGACCCGCGCCACCGCCTCCTTCAGCCCCAGGTTGCCTTGGGCGGCGCGCGCGATCAGGGAGTCCAGCATCGGGTCGCGGAACAGACGCCACCACTGGCGCAGCCGCACCCGACCCCGCACCGCGGTCTGGCCGTCGGCCAGGTGCCACGCCTGGGGGACCGAGGGCCGAGGGGGCCGATAGTCCGGCCCCACGGTGCAGCCCGCCAGCCCCAGGGCCAACATCACCACCCCCAGCTTCCGCAGGCCGCTCCGCCAGTGGCTCGCCATAGCGCTCCTTCCCCGGCTCATCGCGAACCGCCCCCCAGCATAGCAGAAGCGCCCCGGCTTGTCGCCCCCCGCGGAGAAACCGGGCAAGGAATAGACTCCCTGGCCCCGCCTTCTCCAGCTAGAGGTCCAGGGGCGCCACTCGGATGCGCCGCCGCCGCTCCAAAGGCAGCTCCAGGGTGAAGGCGGCCCCTTTCCCGGGGCTGGACTCCACCNACACCCGGCCGTGGTGGCCCTCCATGATCCGCTTCAGCACCGCCAGGTCTATGCCGATGCCCTCGGGCCGNGTGCTGAAGAAGGGGTTGAAGATGAANGGCAGGTCCTCGGNGGCGATGCCCACCCCGTCGTCAGCGAACTCCACCCGGTAGGTGTTGTCCTCCACTACGCCCCGCACCGTGATGGAGCCTCCTTCGCCCACCGCCTTGAGGGCGTTGTCCAGTAGGATGGTGAATGCCTTGACCATCTGCTCCCGGTCCACCAACAGCTCCACCGCGGGCAGGTTCATCTCCAGCCGCACCTGTTTGGCCTCGACCTCGGGCCGGTAGGGTTCGGCGGCCTCCTCCACCAGGGGCGCCAACAGATGCCGCGTGAACACCGGGGCGGGCAACGAGACCAGGTCCTCCACCTTCTTGACCAAAGCCTCGATGCGTTTGAGGTTGACCACGATGTACTGATAGTAACGGTCCCCCTGCAGGGAAACCTGGCAGTTGCTGTAGAGCCGGCGCACGAAGCCCCNGATACCCACCAGGGGGTTGCGCAGCTCGTGGGCGATGCTGTTGGCGATGGCCACCAGGTCCTGGTAGCGGGTCTTGCCCAANAGCTTCTCCAGGCTCTTGCGGTCGTCGATGTCCTCCAGGCTGATCACCACCACCGGCCGCCGCACCCCCGCCGGCTGGCACACGGCCAGGGAGAGATAGGCCATGAAGCGGCTGTCGTCGGCCCGGCGCAGCATGATCTCGCCCTGGAAGTCGTGCCCCCGTGCGGCCAGGCGCAGCAGGTTGGGATAGAAGTAGGCATGGTCTTCCGGGGTGAATATCTCTTTCAGCTCGCGGCCCACCAAGCCCCCGTTGTGGTAGCCCAGCATCTGGCTCGCGGTGCGATTGGCATAGCTCACCACGCCCTGCGGCTCGCAGAGCAGGACCCCCTGGTGCACGCAGCCCAGCACATGACTCAAAAGACCCACCGGGTCCCGGCAGGTGCTCAGGCTCTGCATGGACACTCCTTTGGGGCAGGCCTGTGTTGAACTCGGCATTGGTTGAAACTGTCCTCATCCTCCCCAACGTCTGTTTTCAAAGCTTACCCGCTGGCTGGAGTCTCCCGCAAGGCCGCCATGCCCCCTGGCCACCGAGGGGAGAGGCTGCTATCATGGCTCCTTACGCCGAGGAGGACCATGGAGCTGGTGGACCTGCACACCCACACCACCGCCTCGGACGGCAGCCTCACCCCCGCCGAGCTGGTGGCCGCGGCCCGGGACGCGGGGCTCAAGGCGGTGGCGGTCACGGACCACGACACCACCGCCGGCCTGGACCAGGCCCTGGCCGCGGGACGCGAGATGGGCCTGACCGTAGTGCCCGGGGTGGAGATCAGCGTGGAGGCGGGGCTGGCCGGCGGAGTCCACGTGGTGGGCCTGTTCGTGGACCACCATCATCCCTCCCTGGCCGCGGCCCTGGAACGCCTGCAACAGGCCCGCGCCCAGCGCAACCCCCGCATGGTCGAGCGCCTCAATCGACTGGGCATACCTCTCACCCTGGAAGAAGTGACCGCCTTCGCCGGGGGAGAGATAGTCAGCCGGGCCCACTTCGCCCAGGCCCTGGTGGCGCGGGGGGTGGTGGCCAGCCGCGAGGAGGCCTTCGCCCGTTACCTGGGGGCGGGCAAACCGGCCTACGTGCCCAAACAGCGCCTCTCCCCCCATCAGGCCATAGCCCTGCTGCGCCGGGCGGGGGCGGTGCCCATCCTGGCCCATCCGGGACTGCTGCCCCTGGAGCGCGGACCCCTGGAGGAGCTGGTGCGCCGCTTCCAGGAGATGGGCCTGGAGGGCCTGGAGGCCCACTACAGCGAGCACGACCGGCCCACCCGCCTGTGGCTGGAGCGGCTGGCCGCCCGCCTGGGCCTGGTGGTGTCCGGGGGCA
>MTPE01000188.1 GCA_002011835.1 Desulfarculaceae bacterium JdFR-95
CACTGGTGGCCGGGCGAGACTCCCTTCGAGGTGGTGGTGGGCGCGGTGCTCACCCAGAACACCAACTGGCAGAACGTGGAGCGGGCCATCGCCAACCTCAAGGCCNCGGGCCTNCTCTCCCTGGAGGCCTTGCGCGGGCTGAGCCTGGAGGAGCTGGCCCGGCTCATCCGCCCCGCGGGCTACTTCAACCTCAAGGCCCGGCGCCTGCGCAGCCTGCTGGATCTGATCGCCGGGGAGCTGGGCGGGCGCCTGGAGCGGCTGTGGGAGCCGCCCCTGGAGCGGTCGCGGGAGCGGCTGTTGTCGGTGTGGGGAGTGGGGCCGGAGACCGCCGACAGCATCCTGCTCTACGCCGGCGGCCAGCCCGTGTTCGTGATCGACGCCTACACCTTCCGCATCCTGGGTCGCCACGGCCTGGCGCGGCAGGGCATGGACTACCATCAGCTCCAGGCCCTGTTCATGGACCACCTGCCGCGGGACCCCGCGCTCTACAACGAGTACCACGCCCTGTTGGTGCGCCTGGGCAAGGAGCTGTGCCGCAAGGCGAACCCCCGCTGCGGCGGCTGCCCCCTGGAGGGCATGTAGGGGAGTGTGTCGCTTCTGGGCTTGTCCCCCCACACCTTGCCCGGGGCGCCTTGCGCGCGTAGCCGTCTCGCTCCCGGGGTGAGGCCGGAGGGCCTCGCCGCTCCCTTCTGCCTCCGGCTCCAGGGGGGCGGGGAGTGGGCCTTGGCCTCCCCTGAGGGAGACGGCAGGCGCCGGACGGCCCGTCCCTGGGCGCCTCCCTACCAGACCGCGAGCACCGGGCAGGAGCCGGCGGGCCACTTCTCTGGCCACAGCTCGTAGCCGGGCAGGCCGGTGGGCTCCTCCTGGCGCATCAGCTCCAGCACCTGCTCCCGGCTCAGGCCAGGGAAGGCCACGATACTCACCCCGCGGGTGTGGTCGGGGTCGGCGCCGGCGGCCGCGGCCAGCTCCAGGGCGCGCTCGGCCAGGGCCCGGGCGGCCTGGGCCAGCTCCTTCTGCAGCGCCTCTCCCCAGGGTTCGGTGGCCAGGCGCACCAGCACCCGGCCCAGATCGTGACGCAGTTCGCTCAGGGCCTGGGGGTCCAGGCGGGCGATCAGCTCGGCCTGGGCCGCGGGCTCCAGGTGACCCAGGTCAGGCAGGACCAGGCGGGCCGCCTCCTGGGCCAGGGGTGAGTCGGGCGAGGGATGGTGCTGGGCCGGCCCCAGGGGCATGGCCGCCCCGGCCGGGGAGCGCAGCTCGCTCTCCAGGGGGCTGAGCGCCCGGTTGCGCCGCTCCAGGAGCATCTGCAGGGCGGGCAGGCTGGCGGTGGCCAGCCAGCGGTCCTGGGCNTGNGGCACGCGGGCGGCCAGATCGGCCCAGGCGCTCAGGCGGCGCTGGAGCTGCACGGTCTGGTCCAGGCGGTAGTCCAGGGGGGGCAGGCGGTCGCCGAAGGCCTGTTCGTAGTCCGCGGGGGTGGTGTCGGGCTGGTCCAGGCCCATGACCTGCCCCAGGGTGCGCTCCTTCTCCTCCACCCGGGCCAGGATGGCGGCGGCCTCGCGGGCCTGCTTCTCGCGCAGGTGGGCCAGGTGGAGCAGGATGTCGCCGGTGGGTTCGGGCCGGTCGCTGCCCGGGGCGGGCTGCCGGCGGCCGAACTGTTTGATGTCGCGGATCAGGCTGCGCACAGTCTCCGGCGGGGGGGGAGGCTCCACCCCGGCCTTGAGCATCTCGGCCTGGCTGGAGCCCTGGTGGGCCGCGGCCCACTGCTCCCACTGGCGCACCAGTTGTTGCAGGCGCCGGGTCTCGTCCGGGTCGCCGGCCGAGGGGCGGGCCTGGCTGAGCAGGCCGGCCTGCTCCAGGGCGTCGGCCGGCTCCGGCTCCAGGCTGGGGGGCAACACCAGCAGCATCGACTCGCACCAGGGCAGCAGAGTGCCCCGCGCCGCAGGCGGGACCAGGGTATGGGGAAACAGCACCACGGTCGTGGATTCGGTCATGGGACTTCTCTCCTCGCCCCGGCCCTCGAGATGACGCGACCGGTGGCTTGTGTTATTTTAGCTCGCAAGGGCCCGGCTGGCGGCCGGGGCCTCGTATGTATTAATACCCTGGCGAGGCGGCGGTGGACCAGCGGATATTCAAGATGGGGCTCAGCGTGGAGGCCACCAGCCTCTACCTGCTGATGATCTCGCTCTCCGACGGCGGCATGGTGCTGGCCCGGGAGAACNTGGCCCGCTACTGGAACGCCAGCGACGAGGCCCTCACCGCGGCCATACGCGAGCTCATGCGGCGGGGGGTGATCGAGGAGGGCCGAGAGCAGGTGTATCACGTGCGGCCCTCGTCCGACTGGCGATCCGCCTGAGAGCGAGGCTGAACCCTGGCCGCGACTTGACAGAAAAAAACGTAGCTGCTAGGGAGAATAGTCCCATTGGGTCCGACAGCGAGGCAACCGGCCGGAATGACGCGGGGTGAAACCCGCGGCGCTCCGGTCGCAAGGCAGCAGGAGGCCACATGGCCAAGGGAACCATTCAGATAGACCGAGAGAAGTGCAAGGGCTGCCACCTGTGCGTGGCCTTCTGCCCGCGCCACTGTATCGTGGTCAGCCAGGGCATCAACGACAAAGGCTACTTCCCGGCCGAGCTGAAAGAGCCCGGCGAGGACGGCAAGGGCTGCACCGGCTGTGCGGTGTGCGCCCTGGTCTGCCCGGACATAGCCATAGAGGTGTACCGTGAGTAAGCAACTGATGCGCGGCAGCCACGTGCTGGGCGAGGCCGCGGTGCGGGCCGGCTGCCGCTACTACTTCGGCTACCCCATCACCCCCCAGAACGAGGTGCCCGAGTACATGAGCGCCCGTCTGCCCGAGGTGGGCGGGGTGTTCGTGCAGGCCGAGAGCGAGCTCAGCTCCATAAACATGGTCATCGGCGCGGCCATGGCCGGCGCGCGGGTGATGACCAGCTCCTCCAGCCCGGGCATCAGCCTCAAGCAGGAGGGCATCTCCTACCTCGCCGGCCAGGAGCTGCCCGCGGTGATCGCCAACATGATCCGGGGCGGCCCGGGCCTGGGCAACATCGCCCCCGCCCAGAGCGACTACTTCCAGGCCACCCGCGGCGGCGGCCACGGCGACTACCGCTGCATCGTGCTGGCCCCGGCCTCCTGCCAGGAGCTGTGCGATCTGACCTTCCTGGCCTTCGACCTGGCGGACAAGTATCGCAACCCGGTGATGATCCTGGGCGACGGGCTCATGGGGCAGATGATGGAGCCGGTGGAGTTCCCCGACTTCGTGGACCCCCAGAGCCTGCCCAAGAAGGACTGGATCCTGGACGGGGCCAAGGGCCGGCCCAGCCGCATCATCCTGTCGCTGCTGTTGGACCCCAAGGCCCTGGAGGCGCACAACTACAAGCTGGTACGCAAGTACGACGCCATCACCCGGGCGGAGCAGCGCTGGGAGGAGCACTGGTGTGAGGATGCGGAGATGCTGGTGGTGGCCTACGGCACCGCGGCCCGCATCGTCAAGGGTGCGCTCAAGCGGGTGCGGGCCATGGGGCTGAAGGTGGGTCTGTTCCGGCCCATCACCCTGTGGCCCTTCCCCGCGGCCGCGCTCAAGCGCCAGACGCGGCGCATCCGCCACATCCTGGTGTTCGAGATGAGCGCGGGCCAGTTGGTGGAGGACGTACGCCTGGCGGTGGAGGGCCAGGCCGAGGTGCGGCTCTACGGCCGCCCCGGGGGGGTGATCCCCACCCCGGCCGAGGTGGCCCACCAGATCAGCCACTACTACTACTCGGCCCATCTCCCCCGGGACGAGGCCGCGGCGGGGAAGGGAGGTGCGTGAGATGAAGCAGGTCTTCACCGGCCCCCGCAGCCTGAAGCCGGCCATCTTCCACTATTGCCCGGGCTGCGGCCACAGCATAATCCACCGCCTGGTGGCGGAGGTGATCGACGAGCTGGACATCCAGGACCGCACCATCGGGGTGCCGCCCGCGGGCTGTGCGGTATTGGCCTACAACTACTTCGACGTGGACATGGGCGAGGCGCCCCACGGGCGGGCGGTGGCGGTGGCCACGGGGATCAAGCGGGTGTTGCCCGACCGGGTGGTGTTCACCTACCAGGGCGACGGCGACATCGCCGCCATCGGCACCGGCGGTACGGTACACGCCGCCAACCGGGGCGAGAAGCTCACGGTGATCTTCGTGAACAACGGGGTGTACGGCATGACCGGAGGCCAGATGGCCCCCACCACCCTGGAGGGCATGGTCTCCACCACCACCCCCGGCGGACGCGACCTCTCCCGTGACGGCTATCCTCTGGACCTGACCCAGATGCTGGCCGTGGCCGGGGGCACCGTGTACCTGGAACGGGTGGCGGTCAACTCCCCCAAGAACATCCGCCGGGCCAAGAAGGCCATCAGGAAGGCCTTCCAGGTGCAACTGGACGGTCTGGGCTTCTCCCTGGTGGAGATACTCTCGCCCTGCCCCACCAACTGGAAGATGTCCCCGGTGGATGCCTGGAAGTGGATCGACGAGCACATGACCCGGGTGTTCCCCCTGGGGGTGATCAAGGACCAGACCGGCTACGACGACAAACCGGGGGACGAAAAATGACCACCAAGACCATCTTCGCCGGCTTCGGGGGGCAGGGGGTGCTCATGATGGGCTACCTGCTGGCCTTGGCCGCCATGCGCCAGGGCAAGGAGGTGACCTACCTGCCGTCCTACGGGGCCGAGGTACGCGGCGGCACCGCCAACTGCACCGTGGTGGTCTCGGACCAGGAGATCGCCAGCCCGGTGGCCAGCTCGCCGGACTACGTGGTGGTGATGAACAATCCCTCCCTGCTGCGTTTCGCCAACGTGGTGGCCACGGGCGGCGGCCTGTTGCTCAACTCCTCCCTGGTACACTCGCCGGTGAACCGGGACGACCTGAAGGTGGTGCGGGTGCCGGTGAACCAGTTGGCCCACGAGCTGGGCGAGGACCGCTCGGCCAACGTGGTCATGCTGGGGGCCTTCGCCCAGGTCTCCGGCGTGGTGTCCCTGGAGGCCCTCAAGGAGGCCCTGGCCGAGACCAAGCTGGGCCAGAAGCCCAAGGTGCTGGAGATCAACCGCCGGGCCCTGGAGGTGGGAGCCGAGGCCGCGCGCCAGGCCCGGGAGTGAAGGAGAGACAAGCCATGACCGTGCGACAGCTCACCATAACCATCCCCAACCAGCCCGGCCAGATGGCCCGAATCAGCGAGATGATGGGTGACGCAGGGGTCAACATCCTGGCCTTGTTCGTCTCCACCACCACCCCCGAGGGCCAGGGCCTGATGCGCTTCGTGGCCGACAACCCCGACAAGGCCATCCACACCCTGCAGAGCAACGGCATCGAGGTGTGGGAAGACGAGGTGATCGCCGCCGAGACCCCCCACCACGCGGGAGGGCTGCTGGCGGTGCTCAATCCCCTCAAGCGGGCGGGGGTCAACGTCTCCTACCTCTACCCCATGATTCATACGGCCGGCGACGTGACCATCCTCATCCTGGGCGCGGACGACATCAAAGCCGCAGTGGAGGCGCTGAAGAAGGACTGGATCCGGCTCTACGGCGAGGAGCTCTACAACATGTAGCTCCTCTCCTGCCCCCGTGGCCGCAGGGGCGGGAGGATGAGGACCGCGGCTCCCGCCTGCCGTACAGGTGACCACATGCTACCCAGTGCCGACGGTCCCTTGCTGGAGGCGGGGGCAGACCTCCTGGAGGTGCCCCCCGACTACTCCCTGGGCTTCCGCCACCAGCCCCAGGAACTGGAGCGCCTGCGCCGGGTGATCTCCCTGTCGCGCTTCCTGGGCGGGGTCATGGAAGCCTTGCCCTTCCTGGTGGCGGTGCTCACCTCCTCCCGGCAGCTGCTCCTGGCCAACCAGGCCATGCGGGTCTTCCTGGGCCTGAGCGAGGGAGACCTGCGCCAGGGACCTCGCCTGGGAGAGGCCCTGCGCTGCATCCACGCCGCCGACTCCCCCCACGGCTGCGGCACCACCCCCTACTGCACCCAGTGCGGCGCCTTCCAGACCATGATGCTGGCCATCACCCAGGGCCGGCCCGCACGGGGAGAGTGCCGCCTCACCTTCTGCCGCCAAGGCCGCCAAGAACGCTTGGAGCTCGCCCTGTGGTGCAGCCCCTTCGAGGTGGAGGGCCACCGCTTCAGCCTCCTGACCGGGGTGGACATCGGCGACCAGAAGCGGCGCCAGGCCCTGGAGCGCATCTTCTTCCACGACGTGCTCAACACCGCCAGCACCATCATCAGCTACACCCGCCTGCTGGAGTACGCCCGGCCGGACGAGATCCCCGAGCTGGTCCGCGGCCTGCGCAACATCGCCGAGGACCTGGTGGAGGAGATACAGGCCCAGCGCGACCTGCTGCGCGCCGAGAACGACGACTTGGTGCCCGACCTGAAGGCCGTGGACAGCGAGCGCTTCCTGCAACGGCTCCGGGAGCGCTTCCAGCACCTGGCCCACTCCCGCCAGGTGCGGCTGGTCCTGGACCCCCAGCGCGACCACACCAGCCTCACCAGCGACCCGGCGCTGTTGGGACGCGTGCTGGGCAACATGGTGAAGAACGCCCTGGAGGCCTCGGCCGCCGGAGAACAGGTGACCCTGGGCTGCCGCGACCAGGAAGACAAGGTGGAGTTTCGCGTGCACAACCCCGCGGTCATGCCCGAGGAGGTGCGCCTGCAGGTGTTCCAGCGCTCCTTCTCCACCAAAGGCCGCGGCCGCGGCCTGGGCACCTACTCCATGCGCCTGCTGGGCGAGCGCTACCTGCAAGGAGAGGTGGACTTCCGCTCCGAACCCCCACACGGCACCACCTTCTGGATCCGCCTGCCGCGGGTGCCCTCCCTCATGGGCCGCCCACGCCGCGGACAGTGAGACCAGCCCCGCTCGGGCTGCGCCTATCCCACGGTGTCAGGTCCCCTGTGGCCCACATCAAGTCGTGGTTTTGGGAGGGCCGGCCGCCCGCCGAGAGCCAGGCCGTGGCTCGCCGTATCACCCGGCGTGGGGCTCCCGGCTCGAGGAGTGCCGGGGGGCGGGCGGGNTGTCCGCCTTTGGTGTCGGCCAGGACCGTATCCGGCAGGAGATGAGGGGCAGGCAGGAAGGATGATGAGACTGCTGTTGGGTTCGCAAGAACCAGGCCAGAGTCCTGCGATTGGTTTGCACTATATAACTATCTGTAATCCATAGACGACTTCGAGGGAGCTGTCCGAGGAGGGTCTGGAGAGTTACAGGTTTGGGTTACATTTTGGGTGGTTGAGGCCGGATTTGTTTCATGATCGTAAAATCGTCAGCGGAACAGGAAAGGGGAGAAAAGAGGCCAGCGGCCCGTCCCGGCATGCCTTGGTGGCCTCATGACGGGACGAGCCGCAGATCGACCTTGGCAAGATGAAGCCGCCGGCGGTGGGGATGCCGGCAGGCAGCCCTACCACCAGCTGATCACCTCGTCGTGGGAGAAGATCAGCTCCACCAGCTTGGCGTAGTCCTGCTCCTCATAGAGGTTGTAGCGGGTGACCTCCTTGCCCTCGCTCAGCTTGTCCATGAGGAACTGGGTGGACTCGTTGGGTTGGGTCTTGACGATATGCAGTAGCTTCATGGCCGCCTCCTAGAAAGGCACGATGAGCTGGTACTCTTTGATCTTCTCCACCATGTCCTCCAGGGACATGAACTGGAAGTAGCCCCACTTGTCCACGTTGGCCTGGACGTTGGTGTAGAGTTCACCCTCCAGGTCTTCCAGCATCTCCAGGTTTTCCTTGAAGTCGTCCTCGGTCTTGCTCTCGGGCAGGGCCACTTCGGTGTCGATGAAGAAGGTGGCCACCCACATGTTTTCCACCAACAGCCCCAGGCTGGAGCGCACCCCCTCCCAGGAATTCTCGGGGTCCTTGATCAGAAACGCTACCTTGTTCACGCCTTCCATCTGGTCGTCTCCTTGCTCAGAGCACGATGTAGCGGTCCACGTCCTCGATCATCATGCCGTGGCGAGCCTGGGTGGCGAAGTCCTTGTCCTTCACCACGGGTACCGGCTTCTTGAGACCGAAGGCCTCGAAGTTGACGTTGCACAGGCTCACCTCGGCCAACCCCTCCATCTCGGGGAAGCGAGGATCCTGGGTGAGCAGCACGCCCCGGTTGGTCAGAAAGACGATGACCTCCTTGCCCGCCTCCTTGGCGGCCCTGGATATGCCGATCAGGTGATCCAGGTGCTTGTCCGAGGAGACGAAGATGCCCAGTTTCTCGGCCATGATGCTTCTCTCCTTGTGACAGGCAGGTGATTGGTCGCACGGGGCCACCGGTGGCGGTCCCGGAGAACAGCTCTAATTCTACCGACATACAAGCGCTTCAAGCAACTGTCAAGATGAAGGCGGTGGTGAGCCGCGCCGAACCCACCACCGGCGCCCACACCCGCAGGCTGGGCGCCGCCTCCACCCGCCCCGGAGCCACCGCCCGCCAGCCCAAGGGCGGGCTGCTGCGGCCGCTGACCACCTCGGCCCGGGCCTTGGGCTCGGGGTGGACCAGGACCTTGCCCCAGGGCCCCCGGGCCAGCCAGGTGCCGTCGCCCTGGGGCTCCAGCTCCGCGCCGGGAGGCAGGTGCAGGAACACCTCGCACAGGTGCTCCTCCCGGGCGGCGATCTGGTCCACCAGGTTCACCACCCCCGCCTTCAGGTCCAGGTGCACCCGCCGCCGCAGCCGCACCGTCCCCTCTGGGCCGCGGTAGCCCGGGTGGCTGGCGGCCAGGAAGGCGTGGCCCCCGGTGACCTCCAGCCCCTCCAGCTCCACCGCCGCGGGCTGGGGCTCGCCCTGGTCCAGACACAGGGCGCTGGCCGCGGCGCGGGAGGCCAGGTGCCCGGCCAGGGGGCCGGAGGCCGCCGGCCCCGGGGGCACGATCAGACCCCGGCCGTCCAGGCAGAGGCTCAGGGCCAGG
>MTPE01000468.1 GCA_002011835.1 Desulfarculaceae bacterium JdFR-95
TAATGACGTTTCGCATTATCTATAATTCGTAACCAACCTGCAAACCAGATCGTGGCCTCGCCACTGGGCCGGAGAGCCGTGGCCCAAACGGCCCGTCAGCGNGTGGAGAGACCGGAAGTGNCAGCCTTGCCCGATGCAGCTCCCTCCGCCAGCCCGGCCCAGGTGCGGGCGCGCATCCGGGCCGGTGAGATCACCGGTCCCACCGCGGCCCTGTGTCCCGGCTACGTGCAGGCCAACCTGGTGATCCTGCCCCGGGACTGGGCGGAGGACTTCCTGGCCTTCTGCCGGAACAACCCCCGGCCCTGTCCCCTGTTGGAGGTGCTGCCGGCGGGCTCTCCCCACACCCGGCGGGTGGCCGAGGGCGCGGACCTGCGCTACGATCTGCCCCGCTACCGGGTGTGGCGGGAAGGGGAGCTGCAGCAGGAGCCCACCGACATCGCCGCCTGGTGGCGGGAGGACCTGGTGAGCTTCCTGTTGGGCTGCAGCTTCAGCTTCGACGCCGCTCTCACCGCGGCGGGGGTGCCGGTGCGGCACCTGGAGGAAGGGCGTAACATACCCATGTATCGCACCAATCGGGCCAATGTGCCGGCCGGGCGCTTCGGGGGATGGCTGGTGGTGTCCATGCGCCCCCTGCCGCCGGAGCTGGTGCCCAAGGCGGTGGAGGTGTCGCGGCGGCTGCCTTTGGCCCACGGCGAGCCGGTACAAGTGGGCGACCCCGCCTCCCTGGGCATCGAGGACCTGTCGCGCCCTCACTACGGCGAGGCGGTGAGCCTGCGGCCCGGCGAGGTGCCGGTGTTCTGGGCCTGCGGGGTGACCCCGCAGGCGGCCATCGCCGAGGCCAAGCCGCCGCTGGCCATCACCCACGCGCCGGGTCACATGTTCATCACCGACCTCAAGGTCTCGGACCTGGAACGCCTGGAGCCCGCCGACGCCATACCGGCCTCGGCGTGAGTCCATAACCCGGACCCTTTACAAGCAGGAGGAAGGTAATGCGAAAGTCTCTGGTAGCGTTGGTGGCCGCCCTGGCCTTGGCCCTGATGGTGCCGGCGGTCGGCCTGGCCGGGGGCAAGGAGATCAAGATCGGTGTGATCTATCCCCTGACTGGCGGGGCCGCGGCCGCGGGCCGGGTGCTGCGCAACGGGGCCGAGCTGGCGGCCGAGATCGCCAACCAGGTGGTGCCTGGGGTGGACATGGAGATGGCCAAGCACGCGGGCATCAAGTCCCTGGGCGGGGCCAAGATCAAGCTGATCTTCAAGGACCACCAGGGCAACCCCCAACTGGGCGCCGACCTGGCCAAGAAGCTGATCAAGGACGACAAGGTGGTGGGCATCCTGGGCTGCTACTTCAGCTCCGTGACCAAGACCGTCTCCGCGGTGTGCGAGCGCTACGGCGTGCCCATGATCAACGGCTCCTCCACCAGCCCCGCGCTGACCACCCGCGGCTTCAAGTGGTTCTGGCGCACCACCCCCCACGACAAGTGGTTCACCAAGGACCTGTTCGAGCTGCTTATGGGCCTGCGCAAGGGCAAGGTGCGCGGGGTGAAGGCGGTGCCCGCCGACCAGTTGTCGGTGCTGGCCGCGGCCTGCGAGAAGACCGAGTGGGGTAGCCACGTCTCGGCCCTGATCAAGGAATTCGCGGGGCAGTACGGCTTCAAGCTGCCGGTGAACCTGCTGTACGCGGCCAAGAGCCCGGATCTGTCCTCGGAGGTGCAGAGCCTGATCGCGGCCAAGCCCGACGCCATGCTGTTCGCCTCCTACACCTCCGACGCCATCCTCATGATCAAGACCCTCAAGTCCATGAAGGCCAAGCCCAAGCTGATCTGGGGCCAGGACGCCGGCTTCGACAAGCCCGAGTTCCGCGCCCTGGGGGCCGACATCGAGGGTATCCTCACCCGCAGCGTGTTCCTGCCCAGCGTGGCCAAGGTGAAGAAGGTGGCCGGCCAGGTCAACGCCATCTACAAGAAGAAGTACGGCATCAACCTGGACGGAGCCAGCGCGCGTGCCTTCACCGGCCTGCAGACCTGGGTCTACGTGCTGGAGAAGGCGGGCAGCACCGACCCCAAGGCCATCCAGAAGGCCTGCAACAGCATCAAGATCCCCGGCGACCAGTTGGTGGTGCCCTGGGCGGGCATCAAGTTCGCCAACGTCGGGGGCGAGACCGGCCAGAACGTGCTGGGCATGGGCCTGATCGGCCAGTACCAGATGAAGAACGGCAAGCTGGGTCTGGAGATCGTCTACCCCTTCGACCTGGCCACGGCCGACATGATCTTCCCCTTCAAGGGCTACTAGTGCGGACCTGAAGCCGGGGCGGGAGCGTGATCCCCACGTTCCCGCCCCTTCTTGCTATCCCGGCTTTGGACCACGGCCGCGGCGCGAGTCGGCCCCGCGGCGGACGAGGCGCTCATGGAAGACTTGCTGGTGGCGATGCTCAAGTCCCTGGTGTCGGGGCTGCTCATGGGCCTGGTGTTCGCCCTGGTGGCCCTGGGGCTGACAATCATCTTCGGGGTGATGGACATCGTCAACTTCGCCCACGGCGAGATGTTGATGATCGGGATGTACACCACGGTGGTGCTCAGCCCCTGGCTGGGGATCGACCCCCTGTTCACCCTGCCGGTGTGCGGCCTGGTGGGGGCGGTGTTGGGCCTGCTGTGCTACTACGGGCTGATCCGCTATCTGCTGCGGGGGCCCATGATCGCCCAGCTCTTCGGCACCTTCGGGCTGATGCTGTTCCTGCGCAATCTGGCCCTGTTGTTCATGGGCTCCGAGCCCCGCATCATCCACCAGGGGGTGCTGGTGGGCAAGAGCTTCCTGGTGGGGCCGGGGCTGGTCTTGGAGTCCACCAAGCTGGCGGCGGCGGTGCTGTCCATCGCCTCCTTCTGGGTGTGCTGGTGGCTGATCAACCGCACCAAGGTGGGTAAGGCGCTCACCGCCACCAGCCTGGACAAGGAGGGCGCCCGCTACATGGGCATCTCCACCGAGAGCATGAACGCCCTGGCCTGGGCCATCGGCGGGGCCAGCGTCTCCATCGCGGGGGGGCTGTTGGTCAACTTCTGGCCCGTGGACCCCAACGTGGGCCTGTTGTTCACCATGATCGCCTTCGCCACCGTGGCCCTGGGCGGCTTCGGTAGCATCCGGGGGGCCCTGTTCGCGGGGGTGATCATCGGCCTGATCGTGCAACTGCCCCCGGTGTGGGACGCGGCGGTGCGCTTCCTGGCCTGGGAGCCCCTGCAGGGCGTCACCATTCACAGCTTCAAGTACACTCTGGTCTATTTCATCTACTTCCTGATCATGGTGGTCAGGCCCCAGGGACTGTTCGGATGGAAGCAATAAGGAACGCCTTCGACTTCTCGGACTTCCCCCGCCTGGACCTGGTGATCGCGGGGCTGGCGCTGTTGTTCCTGGTCGTCTTCCCCCTGCTGCCCCACTCCAGCTTCGCCATGGCGACCATGATCCAGTTCCTGATGTTCTCCCTCTACGGGCTGGGCTGGAACACCATCGGCGGCTACGCGGGGCAGGTGGACCTGGGCAAGGCCCAGTACGTGGGCATCGGGGCCTACACCACGGCGGTGATGATGATTCGCTGGGACGTGCCCTTCTGGGTGTCCATGCCGGTGGGCATGTTCCTGGCCGTGGTGTGGTCCTTCATCATCGGCTACCCCTTGTTCCGGCTCAAGGGCCACTACTTCGCCATCGCCACCATCGCCACCTCGCTGGTGCTCAAGGACCTGTTCGAGGTGTGGGACTTCGTGGGCGGGGCGCGGGGTCTGGAGATCCCCCTGCGGGGCAAGTTCCCCGACTTCCTCTACCTGCAGTTCCGGGAGGACTACTACTACTTCTACATCCTGCTGGGCTTTTTCGTGCTGGGCATCCTGTTCCTCAACGCCTTCCGCCACAGCCGCCTGGGCTACCAGTTGCGGGCCATCAAGGACAACGAGGACGTGGCCCGCTCCCTGGGCATCAACGTGCACTGGTGCAAGATCAAGGCCTATGCCGTGGCCACGGCCTACGTGGCCATGGTGGGGTCGTTCCACGCCTGCTACAACTTCAACATNGAGCCCGAGGACACCATGAGCCTGGACCTGTCGGTGCTGATCGCNCTGATGGCCATGCTGGGCGGGGCGGGCAGCCTGTGGGGTCCCATCATCGGCGCGGCCATCCTGGTGCCGCTCAAGAGCTATCTGGGCTCCTGGCTGGGGGGCCAGGCGGGCCTGGCCGGCCTGGACCTGGTGCTCTACGGCGGGATCATCATGTTCATCGCCGCGGTGCAGCCGCGCGGCGTGTGGGGCATGGTGGAGGCGGTACGCGCGGGCAAGCGGGGCAAATGATGGCGCCACTGTTGGAAGTACGCAACCTGTGCAAGGAGTTCGGGGGGCTGAAGGCCAACCAGGACATCTCGTTCACCATGGCCCCGGGCGAGCTGTTGGGCCTGATCGGTCCCAACGGCGCGGGCAAGACCACCCTGTTCAACTGCATCGCGGGCTACTATCCCGTGACCTCGGGGCAGGTGATCTTCGACGGCCGTGACATCACGCCCTTGCGGGACTTCGAGATCTGTCCCTTGGGCCTGGCGCGCACCTTCCAGATATTCCAGGCCTCGGGCGACCTGAGCGTGGTGGAGAACGTGATGGTGGGCGCCTTCGTACGCACCCGCTCCCGGGCCGAGGCCCGGCGCCGCGCCCAGGGCTGGCTGGAGTTCCTGGGCATCGCCGATACGGCCCAGGCCATGCTCTCGGAGCTGCCCGTGGCCCAGCAGAAGCGGGTGGCCCTGGCCACCGCTCTCGCCACCGAGCCCAAGCTCTTGTTGCTGGACGAGGTGGCCGCGGGTCTCAACCCGGCCGAGATCGAGGAGCTGGTGGGGCTGCTCAAGCGGCTGCACACGGACAAGGGCCTGGCCATGCTGGTCACCGAGCACGTGATGGAGATGGTCATGGCCCTGTCCCACCGCGTGATCGTGATGGACAGCGGCCGCCTCATCGCCGAGGGCGAGCCGGCCGCGGTGGTCAAGGACCCGGAGGTGATCCGGGCCTACCTGGGCGAGCGTTTCGTGGCGCGGGAGGACTAGGGTCATGGCCATGCTGGAGGTGAAGGACCTGGTGGTGCGCTATTCGGGCCTGCCCGTGCTGCAGGGAGTGTCGCTGGCCGTGGCCGAAGGCGAGGCGGTCAGCGTGGTGGGCTCCAACGGCGCGGGCAAGAGCACCCTGCTCAAGGCCATCATGAGTACCGCCCGGGTGGCGGAAGGGAAGATCACCTTCCAGGGCGAGGACATCACCCACCTGCCCACCCACCAGATCGTGCGCCGGGGCCTGATCTACGTGCCCGAGGACCGCAAGCTGTTCAAGCCCCTCAGCGTGGAGGAGAACCTGAAGCTGGGGGCCTTCACCGTGGACGACGAGGCCGAGGTGGCCCGCCGCCTGGAGCACGTCTACGAGCTCTTTCCCCGCCTGGCCGAACGCCGCCACCAGGCCGCCGGCTCCATGAGCGGCGGCGAACAGCAGATGCTGGCCATCGGCCGCGGCCTGATGGGCGCTCCCCGCCTGCTCATGCTGGACGAGCCCAGCCTGGGCCTGGCTCCGCTGATGGTCTCCGAGGTGTTCGAGACCGTGCGCCGCCTGCGCCAGGAGGGCATCACCGTGCTGCTGGTGGAGCAGAACGTGCGCGAAGCCCTGGAGCTGACCGACCGCGGCTACATCCTGCAGACCGGCCGCGTGCGCCACCAGGGNCNCTCCCGCGANCTGCTCCACTCCGAGCTGGTGCGCGAGGCCTTCCTGGGCATGTAGGGGCTATCCTTCGCCAACCCGCATCCCGCCTGCCGAGGGGCCGCCTCCTGGANAAGGGCACCCGCCTCTGCACCCGACCTCGGCCAACCCACCTCAGGGCGCGAACCGCACCTGGTCGCCGCCGGCGCTCTTGGCCTGGTACATGAGCTGGTCGGCGCGGAACACCACCTGTTCGGCGCTCTCGCCCTTGCGGGTCATGGTCACGCCCAGAGAGACGGTGACCCGCAGCGGCGCCCCCTGGTGAAACAGCACCGCACTCTTGACCAGACGCCGGTAGCGCTCGGCCAACTTGGTCAGCTCCGCTCTCTCCAGCAAGGGGAAGACCCCCAGGAACTCGTCGCCTCCCCAGCGCCCCACCACGTCGAAGCTGCGGCTGTTGCGACCCAGGGTGGAGGCCACCATGCGCAGCACCCGGTCCCCCACCTGGTGTCCGTAGGTGTCGTTCAGACGCTTGAAGCCGTCCACGTCCAGGAACATGACCCCACAAGGCCGGCCATAGCGGGCCAGCTCGCCCAGGCGGGAGTACAACTCCTGCTGCAGGTAGCGCCGGTTGGGCAGGCCGGTCAGCTCGTCCACCAGGGCCAGGCGTTCCAGCTCACCCAGGCGCTGGCGGATGGCCACCCATTGCGAGGCATCGGCAAACAGCTCCACCGCCCCCTGGATGTTCCCCTTCTCGTCGCGCACCGGAGCCACCCGCACGTGGACCGGAATGCGGTGTCCTCGCTTGTGCCGCATGTAGACCCAGGCCTCCCGCGGACGGCCGTCTTCCAGGGTCTGGGCCAGAGGGCAAGGGCCCTTGCAGAGCTCGGTCCCCTGCTCGTCGGTATGCATCAGGATGTTGTCGAAGCAGTGCGAGCCCACCACTTCGCGGGCGGAGAACCCCGACAATCTCTCCGCGGCACGATTCCAGTAGAGGATGCGGCGTTGGGGGTCCACGAAATAGACCCCGTCATGGACGTGATCGAGCAAGCTGCGGTAGAAGTCGTCCGCGGGCATGAAAGCGTCTTGACCCCTGGCTGACCGAGCGGAGCAGGCACCCCCCGGACTCATTCTCAGTATAACCCTTTCCCTTGAGTCCTAACCAGTTTAAGGCAGCTCCTTTTTCCCCTAAAGCCATCGCGGCCATGGTCCGAAAAGAGGGAAGGACAGCCAACCATTTCCCGGAGGAGCGACATGGAGGTCGTAGCCATCATGATGAGTCTGGCCGGTATGGGCCTGGCCGTAACCATGGCCATCAGGGACGAGCGCCGCCGTCAGGCCGAGCTGGCCGCCTTCATCTCCCGGGCGCGCCGACGCCAGGCATCTCGTCGTCGTATCTGAGTCCCCTGCGGCGGGAGCGGCCGCCTCACGGACGCGGCTGGGCTGCTTTCGCTGAGAGGAACGGACTTTGAGGTTTCAGGCGGGGGTTGCGGGTGCGGCCCGTTTGTGTTATATGAATAATTGTTCATATGATTAAAGGAGGCGTACAAGGTGAGCCCTCAGGCCAAAACCAAAATCTTGGCCGAAGACGGCTGTCAGGTCAAGGTGGTACATCTGCGCCGGGTGCAGCGCGCCCGCCGCCGCGCCCTGCCCGCACACGAGATCGAGGCCATGGCCCGCCTGCTCAAGGCCGCGGCCGACCCCACCCGTCTGCGTATCCTCACCGCCCTCATGGACGGCGAGATGTGCGTCTGCGACCTGGCCGCCTTCCTGGGCCTGAGCCAGTCGGCGGTGAGCCACCAGCTCCGCCGCCTGCGCGACCTGGAGTTGGTGCGCACCCGCCGTGAGGGGCCCATCCTCTACTACGCCCTCAACGACGCCCACGTGGTGGAGCTGGTGCAGGTCTGCCGCGATCACGTGCGGCACTAGAGAAAGGACCAAGCCGACGTGGACATCCTGTGGCAAATTCTGGGCGAGGCCTGGGGTGTACTCCTGGAGGCCTCGGTGTACATGCTCCTGGGCATCATAGTGGGGGGGCTGGTCAAGACCCTGCTCAACCCGGCGGCGGTGGCCCGCCACCTGGGCCAAGGGCGTTTCTGGCCCGTGGTCAAGGCCGCGGTGGTGGGCATCCCCTTGCCTCTGTGTTCCTGCGGGGTGCTGCCCGCGGCGGCGGCCCTCAAGCGGCAGGGTGCCAACAACGGTGCCACCACCTCCTTCCTCATCGCCACGCCCGAGTCGGGGGTGGACAGTATCGCCATCACCTATGCCCTGCTCGATCCGGTGATGACCGTGGCCCGTCCCCTGGCCGCCTTTGTCACCGCCACCGTGGCCGGCCTGGCCGAGAACCTGGCCGGCGGCCACCAGGGNGACCAGGACGCCGCCCCCGACCTCTCCTGCCCCGTGGACGCCTGCTGCGACGGGATNGACTGCCCTCCCGAGGAGCATGCCCGCCACCACACCCTGGGCCAGAAGCTGGTGGCAGGACAGCGCTATGCCTTCGGCGAGCTGTGGGCAGACCTGGCGGGCTGGTTCTTCCTGGGGCTCCTCCTGGCGGGGGTGATCACGGCCCTGGTGCCGGAGCGTCTGATCTCCACCTACCTGGGCGGCGGTCTGGTCAGCATGCTGGCCATGCTGGCGGTGGGCATCCCGCTCTACATCTGCTCCACCGCCTCCACCCCCATCGCCGCGGCCCTGATCCTGAAGGGGGTCAGCCCCGGCGCGGCCTTGGTCTTCCTCTTGGCTGGTCCGGCCACCAACCTCACCTCNCTCACGGTGGTGGGAGGCATCCTGGGCCGGCGGGCCACGGCCATCTATCTGGTCTGCATCGCGGTGGTGGCGGTGGTCTGCGGCCTGGCCTTGGATGCGGTCTACGCCGCCCTGGGCATCTCGGCCGCGGCGGTGGTGGGCCGGGCCTCGGAGGTGGTGCCGGAGTGGGCCAAGCTGGCCGGGGCCATCGCCCTGATCCTACTCTCCCTGCCCGTGGCCTGGCGCTGGTTGCGGGCGCGGCTGGGCCACCGCGGCCACCAGCACCACGACCACGCGGTCCCGCCGCGGGCCGCCTCTGGCCCCACTTGCTCCACCGGCTCCACCTGAAAGTGCTCCTGAGGAGAGCTGGGCGCTCTCCCCCTCACAAACG
>MTPE01000133.1 GCA_002011835.1 Desulfarculaceae bacterium JdFR-95
GGCGGCGAGGGTATGGGGGATCAGGTTCAGCTCGAAGCCGGCCCGGTCCAGGCGGTTGACGGTCAGGCTCACCCCTTCCACCGCCACCGAGCCCTTGGCCACCACCAGGCGCAGGTGCTCTGGGGGGATGGTGATGTACATGCGGCGGCTGGCCCCCACCGGGGTGATGCGGGCCACGGTGCCCACGCAGTCCACGTGCCCGGTGACCAGGTGTCCACCCAGGCGGTCGCCCAGCTTCAGCGCCCGCTCCAGGTTCACCGCCTGGCCCCGCTGGAGGCGGCCCAGGGTGGTGCGGGCCAGGCTCTCGGCCGAAACCAGGACGGAGAAGCCCCGGGGGCCGATCTCGGTCACGGTGAGGCAGGCGCCGTTGACCGCGATGGACTCGCCGATCACGGTCTCGCCCGGCTCCCAGGGGGGAGCNATGGTGAGCACCCGCTCCGGCCCTTTGGCCTCCACCTGCTCCACCCGGCCCACGCCNTCCACCAGCCCGGTAAACATGACTCACTCCCTCGCACTCGGGTCTCTCTGGCCGGCATTATACTGGCAAAGGCCAGCCGCGGCGACACATCTCTGAGAGCAGGGGGGAACGCGGGCGCCGACTTCCATGCAGGCCACCTCCCAGGGGTAACCACCCCGGCGTGCCAGGGAGGGCACCACCTCAGCGCCGCACCCGCGCCTGCAGGAGGATGTCGTCGCCCAGGCGGCGCAGGCGGGGCCGCTCCAGGGCGATGGCCTGGTCCATGCGGGCCACCCCGCGGCCGCCGATCATGCCCGGGGCCTGGCCGCCGCCCACCAGCTTGGGGGCGAAGAAGTAGGCCACCTCGTCCACCAGGCCGCGGCTGAGGAAACCCCAGGCCAGCTCGGCCCCGCCCTCCAACAGCAGGCTGGTCACCCCCCGCCGGCCCAGCTCGGCGGCCAGGGCGGCCAGGTCCACCCCGCCTCCGGCACGGGGCAGGGGAAGCACCTCGGCTCCGGCCGCCTCCAGGGCCCTGCGCCGCCGGGCCGGGGGCCGGGGCCCGCAGGCCACCAGGCAGCCGGGGGGCGAGTCGGGATCGAGCACCCGCGCGGTGGGGGGCAGGCGCAGGTTGGTGTCCACCACCACCCGCAAGGGGTTGCGGCCGCCGGGCAGGCGGCAGGTGAGGCGGGGGTCGTCGGCCAGGGCGGTGCCTATCCCCACGCAGATGGCGTCGCACCAGGAACGCAGGCGGTGCACGTAGCGGCGGGCGGCCTCGCCGGTGACCCAGCGGCTGTGCCCGCTGCGGGTGGCGGTGCGGCCGTCGAGGGTGGCCGCGGTCTTGAGGATCACGTGCGGCCGGCCCAGGGTGACGTGGGTGAAGAAGAAGCGGTGCTCCCAGGCGCAGTCCTCCTCCAGCACCCCGGCGGTCACCTCCAGGCCCTGGGCGGCCAGCCAGGCCCCGCCTCCGCCCTCCACCCGGGGGTTGGGGTCGGTTGCGCCATAGACCACCCGCGCGATGCCGGCCTCCAGGATGGCGCGGGTGCAGGGCGGGGTGCGTCCCTGGTGGTGGCAGGGCTCCAGGGTGACGTAGAGGGTGGCGCCGCGGGCCAGCTCTCCCGCCGCGGCCAGGGCGTGCACCTCGGCGTGGGGGGTGCCGGCGCGGGCGTGGTAGCCCTGGCCCACCACCTGGCCCTGGCGCACCACCACCGCCCCCACCGCGGGGTTGGGAGAACTCCGCCCCAGGCCGCGGCGGGCCAGGCGCAGGGCGCGGCGCATGAAGCGGCGGTCTGGGTCGGCGTGGCTCATGGGCTCCTGGGGCAACGCGGTCACTCAATCAGGCCCGCCGGGGATTCCCTCTCCCCACGTTGCGGGCGCCATTCTCTCGGGCAAGGAACTTCTCTCACCACCGCGGCCGTCCTCGTAGGGTCCGCGATGCTTCTTCCCGGCTCATCAGGCCAGTGGCGGGGAGACGGGCAACGCGGGACCGCGTCCCCGGCCGTCGGCACAGAAGATGGGATGACGTTTCGTCGTCTTCGCGGGAAAAATGATATGGCTTCGCATTTGGACTACAANCGGAATACCGAGGCCATGAATCCGTCTCGTATCCCTTTTTTCATACCTCCACCGGGCCGGCCNGGGATGANTTTGCCACCCCNCCCCGGCGTTTGCCGGACGGGCCTNGTTCCTGGCAGGACGCGGCCGCCCTTGGTGCGGGTGCGTGAGGTCGGTCCCGCCGGGCTAGGAGTCCTTGCGGTTGGTCATGAGGCGCTTGAGCTCGTCCATGAACTCCTGCACGTCGCGGAACTCGCGGTACACGCTGGCGAAGCGCACGTAGGCCACGTCGTCCACCAGGCGCAGCCAGCCGATCACCTTCTCCCCGATCTCCCTGGTGGGCAGCTCGCGCCGGTTCTGTTCGGCGAAGGATGCCTCCAGGCGGTCCAGGAACTCCTCCACCACCTCCACCGAGACGGGGCGTTTCTGCAGGGCGAGCATGATGCCCTTCTTGACCTTGCCCCGGTCGTAGACCTCGCGCGAGCCGTCCTTCTTGATGACGTAGGTCTCCTGTTCCTCCACCCGCTCGTAGGTGGTGAAGCGTTGGTGGCAGGCCAGGCACTCGCGGCGGCGGCGGATGACGCTGGCGTCCTTGCTCACGCGGCTGTCCACCACCTTGTTGTCGGTCTGGCCGCAGAAGGGGCACCTCACGAGGACACCTCCTCTCTGGCTGGGGCGGTGCGTCGGGCGCGGGCGGCCAGTTGCTGCTGGGCCTCCTGGTTCTCCTGGGCGATCCAGTCCTGGGGGTCGTAGGAGACGATCTGGCCGTCGGCCAGTTGCACCACCACCCGGGCGATGCCGGCGTTTATGATCACCCGGCGGCAGAGCAGGCAGGGCTCGGGCCGGGCCACGGGCAGGCCGGAGTTCACCTCGATACCGGCCAGGTACATGGTGGCACCCAGGGTCTGCTGGCGGGAGGCGTGGATCACGGCGTTCATCTCGGCGTGGACCGAGCGGCACAGCTCGTAGCGCTGTCCCGGGGGGATGCCCAGCTCCTGGCGCAGGCAGACCCCCAGGTCCACGCAGTTGGCCACCCCGCGGGGGGCGCCGGCGTAGCCGGTGGATACGATCTGGTCGTCCTTGACGATCACCGCGCCGTAGAGGCGGCGCAGGCAAGTTCCCCGGCGGCAGACCTCGCGCGCGATATTGAGGTAGTATTGGTCCTTGCCGGGGCGGGGACTCACGCGGATTCTCCTCCGCAGAGGGTGTCTATCTTCTGGATACGGCGCTGGTGGCGGCCGCCCTCGAAGGCGGTGTCCATGAAGACGTCCAGGATGTGCAGGGCCTGGTCGCGGGGGGTGAGACGCTGGCCCAGGCAGAGCAGGTTGGCGTCGTTGTGTTGTCGTCCCAGGCGGGCGTGTTCGGCGCTGGGGGCCAACACCGCACGCACGCCGGGGAAGCGGTTGGCGCACATGCTCATGCCGATGCCGCTGCCGCAGATCAGCACCCCGCGTTCGGCCCGGCCGGCCTGCACCGCCCGGGCCACCTGGGCGGCGTAGTCGGGATAGTCGGTGGAGGCCGGCGAGTGGGTGCCCATGTCCTCCACCTGGTGTCCCTGGGCGGCCAGGCGCTCCTTCACCGCCTCCTTGAGCTCGAAGCCGGCGTGGTCACTTCCCACCGCGATACGCAAGGGGAGCCTCCCTCTGCCCCGCACTCAGGGCTGGTAGCGGGTGAAGACCAGGCAGGCGTTGGTCCCCCCGAAGCCGAAGGAGTTGGTGAGCACCGTGTTCACCGTAGTGGGGCGCTTGACCTTGGGCACGTAGTCCAGGTCGCATTCCGGGTCGGGGTTGTCCAGGTTGATGGTGGGGGGCAGGACCTGGTCGCGCAGGGTGAGCACGCTGAAGACCGCCTCCACTCCGCCGGTGGCGCCCAGCATGTGGCCGGTCATGGACTTGGTGCTGGAGACGGCCAGGCGGTAGGCGTGCTCGCCGAAGTAGTCCTTGATGGCCTTGGTCTCGATGGAGTCGTTCAGGTCGGTGGAGGTGCCGTGGGCGTTGATGTAGTCGATGTCGGTGGGGGCCAGGCCGGCGTCCTCCACCGCCATCTGCATGCAGCGGCGGAAGCCGTCCCCGGAGGGGTCGGGGGCGGTCATGTGATAGGCGTCGCTGGTGAGCCCATAGCCCTTCAGTTCGGCCAGGATGGTGGCGCCGCGCTCCAGGGCGTGCTCCAGCTCCTCCAGGATCATCACTCCGGCGCCCTCGGCCATGACGAAGCCGTCGCGGTCGGCGTCGAAGGGACGGCTGGCCTTTTCCGGCTCGTCGTTGCGGGTGGACAGGGCGCGGGCCGCACCGAAGCCCAGGAGGGTGGTGGGNGTGACCACGGCCTCGGCGCCGCCGCANACCATCAGGTCCACCACCCCGCGCTGGATCAGCTTCATGGAGTCGCCCACCGCGTGGGAGCCGGCGGCACANGCGGTGCATACACAGGAGTTGGGGCCGCGCAGGTTGTACTCGATGGACACCTCGCCGGCCAGCATGTTGCCGATCAGCTTGGGGATGAAGAAGGGGCTGATGCGGGCCTTGGGGCCCTTCTCCAGCTGGGCCTGGATGTTGGCCTCCAGGGTCTGCAGGCCGCCCAGGCCCACNCCCAGCACCGCTCCGGCGCGCTCGGCCNCCTCACCCTGCAGGGGGCCGGACAGCCCGGCCATCTCCCAGGCCATGCGCGTGGCCGCCAGGCCGTAGTGGATGAACACGTCCAGGCGCCGTATCTGCTTCTTGGGCACCCAGTCTTCGGCCTTGAAGCCACGCACTTCTCCGGCGATGCGGGTCTTGTAGCCGGAGGCATCGAACTTGGTTATGGGGCCGATGCCGCTTTCGCCGGCCAGGATCCGCTGCCAGGTCTCCTCCACCCCGATGCCCAGGCACGTCACCAAGCCCAGGCCCGTGACCACCACCCGTCGCTGCACCGCACCTCCTCCCGCCGACAGCGGCCACTTCTACCGCCCGGGGAGAAGCGGATGTCTACGCCGCCCCCCTCGCGGCCGCCGCGCCGGCGTCTTGCGCCTATCCTACTGCTGCTTCAGGCGGGTTTCGATATAGTCCCAGGCGTCCTGTACGGTCTTTATCTTCTCGGCGTCCTCGTCGTCGATGGAGATGTCGAAGGCCTCCTCCATGGCCATGATCATCTCCACCAGGTCCAGGGAGTCGGCACCCAGGTCGTCCACGAAAGAGGCCTCGGGCACCACGTCCTCCTCGGCCACCGACAACTGCTCGCAGATGATCTGCTTGACTTTTTCCTTGATGTCCTCCATGAAAGCTCACTCCCAGGGGTCTGCGCCCGGCCTCCCGGGCGGGTTCAACTACATATACATTCCACCGCTGACGTGAATCACCTGGCCGGTGATGTAGCGGGCGGCGTCCGAACACAAAAAGGCCACCACGTCGGCCACGTCTTCGGGCTGGCCCACCCGGCCCATGGGGATCATGGCCTTCATGATCTCCGCCGCCTTGTCGGGCACCGCCCTGGTCATGTCCGTGTCGATGAAGCCCGGGGCCACGGCGTTGACCCGCACCCCACGGGTGGCCAGCTCCTTGGCCGCGGTCTTGGTCAGCGCCATGATCCCGGCCTTGGAGGCGGCATAGTTGGCCTGGCCNGGATTGCCGATCTGGCCCACCACGCTGGCTATGTTGACGATGCTGCCCGCCCTCTGGCGCATCATGATCTTGGCCGCGGCCTGCAGGCACACGAAGGCCCCCACCAGGTTCACCTTCAGTACCCGCTCGAACTGCTCCAGCTTCATGCGCACCAGAATCGCGTCCATGGTGATGCCGGCGTTGTTGACCAGGTTGTCCAGGCGGCCGTACTCCTTCACCACCCGATTCAGGAAGTCACTCACCGCCGCGGGGTCGGCCACGTCGACCTTCTCTCCCAGGGCGGTCACTCCCCGCTCCTCGAGCAGGGCTATGGTCTCCTCGGCCGCGGACTCGTCCGGGTCGTAGTGGTTGAAGGCCACCACGTCACCAGGGCGGGCCAGGGCCAGACAGATGGCCCGGCCGATGCCCCGCGAGCCGCCCGTGACTACGCTGACCCGTCTCTCCTCAGCCACCGTACCTCCTCCTCAACCAGGGTCAATATACTGGACCCCGCCGGCTTGGCAAGCCGTGTTTTTCGCTCCCGCTTCCCGCTCTCGTCGAGCGTGCTTCCGGGCCGCTCTCACCTAGGGACGGTCTTGGCGCCGCCACCTGGCCTGGGGCACCCTCCATGCGGCCCCTAGCCACGGCGCTGGGCCAGGCGCTCCAGCATGGCCGGAACCACCTGATAAAGGTCCCCAACTATACCATAGGTGGCCACCCTGAATATAGGCGCCGCGGGATCGGTGTTCACCGCCACGATACAGTCGGACGACTGCATACCCACCAAGTGCTGCACCGCGCCAGACACCCCCAGGGCCACGTACAGGCGCGGGGCCACGGTGCGGCCGGTCTGGCCCACCTGGTGGGCGTGGCCGATCCAGCCCGCGTCCACCGCCCCGCGGGTGGCGCCCACCACTCCGCCCAGGGCCTCGGCCAACTGGCGCACCAGCTCGAAGCCCTCCGGACCACCCAGACCGCGGCCGCCGGTGACCACCACCTCGGCCCCCACCAGGTCCACCCGGTCGTCCAGGGCCTCCACCACCTCCAGCACCTCGGTGCCCGGAGTGAGCCCTCCGTCCAGGGAAACCCGCTCCACCCGCCCCTGGCGGCCATCCTGGCGCGGGGCCGGCTTCATCACTCGCGGCCGTACCGTGGCCATCTGGGGCCGGGCCTGGGGACAGACGATGGTGGCCATGATGTTGCCGCCAAAAGCCGGCCGGGTCTGCAACAACAGACGATTGTCCGGGTCTATGGACAACCCGGTGCAGTCGGCGGTCAGCCCCGTGGCCACCGCCGTGGCCACCCGCGGGATCAGCGACCGCCCCAGACTGGTGGCCCCGGCCAGAAGCACCTCGGGCACGTGCGCCGCGATCAGCTCGGCCATGACCCGACAATAGATGTCGTCGTCGAAGCGGGCCAGGCGCTCGTCGTCGGCCAGATATACCACGTCCGCACCCCAGGCGAACAGCTCCGCGGCCAGGGGCTCCACCTGGTGTCCCAAGAGCACCGCCCCCAACTCGCTGCCCAGCTCGTCGGCCAGGCGGCGGCCCTGGCCCAACAGCTCCGCCACCACCTGGGGCATGCGTCCGCCCCGCTGTTCGGCGAAGACCCACACCCCGCGGGCCTGGGCGGTACGCTGGTCCTCGCCCCGCTCCACCTCCTCGATGGAGATGGCCTCCTCGGGACACACCTCCACGCAGGCCCCGCAGAGGGTACACTTGTCGTTTACCTGGGCGTGGTCCTCCACCAGCTCCAGGGCCTCGAAGGGGCACTCCTCAACGCAGGCCCCGCAGCCGGTACACAGATCGGTGTCGATGATCAAGCCCACGGCGTCTCAGCTCCCCAACATGATGACCTTGCTGTCCACCAGGCGGTCGATCAACTCGGCCCCAGCCTCCTCCGGCGGCCCCTCGATGATCTCGCGCTTGCCCGCCACCTCCGGCGCAAACACCTTGATCACCTGGGTGAAGCTGCCGGCCAGGCCCACCTCCTCCGGCGCCAGGCCCAGATCGGCCGCACCCACCACCGGCACCTGGTACTTCTTGGCCCGCATCTTGCCCTTCAGCGACGGCGGCCGCGGCTCGCCGATCTCGCGCACCACCGTGATCAGGCCGGGCAAAGGCAGGCGCACCACGTCGAACCCGTCGTCCATCTGCCGCTCCACCACCAGGTGGTCCTCGGCCACCTCGCGCAGGGCCTTGACGAAGGCCACCTGCGGCAGCCCCAGACGCTGGGCCAACCCGGGCCCCACCTGGGCGGTGTCACCGTCCACCGCCTGCTTGCCGCACACGATCAGGTCCGCCCCGCCCAGATGCCGGATGCCCGCGGCCAGGGCCGTGGTGGTGGCCCAGGTGTCGGACCCGGCAAAGGCGCGGTCGCTGAGCAACAGCCCCTCGTCCACCCCATAGCCGATGGCCTCCTTGATCACCGCCTCGGCCTGGGGCGGCCCCATGGATATGGCCGTGACCGTGCCCCCCACCTGCTCGCGCATCCGCAGCGCCGCCTCCAGGGCGAACAGGTCGAAGGGGTTCAGGATGGAGTCCACTCCCTCCCGCTTGAGGGTGTGGGTCTCGGGGTCCAACTTGACCTGGGCGGTGTCCGGCACCTGCTTGATGCACACCACGATCTTCATGCCCAGCTCCTCATCGCCAAAAAGCCATGACCTCGCCGCCCCCCTGATCCATCTCTACCTGCGAACCTCTCGGCCTCAACCAGCCTCCTGCCTACAACCCACCTACCCAGTTCCTGTAGGCCGCTTGGCGCACTCTGGCCTGCGCGGGACACCAACGAACCAACGCCCTCCCTAGCCATGAACCAGCCCAGCTCCGACCAGCGCCATCCCTGCCTGCCACCCATCTCGCACCAACTAGCGCCCCGCTACACCAAGCCTCCCCACACTTGCAAGCCGCCTCGCGCACTCTGGTTTGGGCCAGCGACCGGGGAACCAGCTCTGTCCCCTCCGGCAAGCTTCCTGACACCAACCCGCCCTGTCTCTACTTCCGCCGTCCGTACTCCTTGTTCAGCTCCTGGCCGATCACGTTGCGTTGGATCTGATTGGTGCCTTCGTAGATCTGGAGGATCTTGGCGTCGCGCATCATCTTTTCGACCGGATAGTCCCGCATGTAGCCGTGTCCGCCCAGGATCTGCACCGCATTGGTGGTCACCTCCATGGCCACGTCGGTGGGGAACAACTTGGCCATGGCGCTGGCCTTGGAGATGTCCTTGGCCCCGGAGTC
>MTPE01000129.1 GCA_002011835.1 Desulfarculaceae bacterium JdFR-95
GGGGGGCGCTTTCCCTGGCGGGGCGGTTCCTGCCTGGCCTGCGGCCCTGCCGGCCGCCGCAAGAAAAGGCCCCTTTCCCTGAGGAAAGGGGCCTGGTGGTCGGCTTGGGTGAAGTTGCAGATCAGGCAGCAGGTGTGCCGCCACGGGCGCGCTCGGCCACGCGCATACGCAGCAGGGCGCGTTTGAGGGCGGCCTCGGCGCGGGCGTAGTCGATCTCCTCTTGCTGGGCGCGGGCTAGGCGCTGTTCGGCGCGTTCGCGGGCGCGCTTGGCGCGGTCCACGTCGATCTCGCGGGCCAGTTCGGCGGCCTCGGCCAGGATGGTGATCTTCTCGCCGGTGACCTCGGCGAACCCGCCGGCGATGGCGGCGTATTCGGTCTGGTCACCGTCGCGGAAGCGCAGCTCACCGATGTCCAGGGAGGCCAGGAAGGGCACGTGGCCGTAGAGCACGCCGAACTCGCCGTCCACGCTGGTGGCCACGACCACGTCCACCTCTTTGCTGATGAGCAGCTTGTCGGGGGTCACCACTTCCAGCAGTATCTTGTTGGCCATGCCTACACTCGTCTCTGCTCGGTTCCGCGCCGGGGGTGGGAAGGGACGTCCCTTCCCCCCCGGGGTCGCGGTTTGGTTTCAGAGGCCCTGCTCTGCTACTCGCCCGCGGCCAGGCGTTCGGCCTTCTCGCGGGCCTCCTCGATGGTGCCCACCATGTAGAAGGCCTGCTCGGGCAGGTCGTCGCACTTGCCGTCCAGGATCTCCTTGAAGCCCTTGATGGTGTCTTCCAGCTTGACGTAGCGGCCGGGGGTACCGGTGAAGGTCTCGGCCACGTGGAAGGGCTGGGAGAGGAAGCGCTGGATGCGGCGTGCGCGGGCCACGGTGAGCTTGTCTTCCTCGGACAGCTCGTCCATACCGAGGATGGCGATGATGTCCTGCAGGTCCTTGTACTTCTGCAGGGTCATCTGCACCCGGCGCGCGGTGGTGTAGTGTTCTTCGCCCAGGTAGTTGGGGTCCAGGATGCGGCTGGTGGAGTCCAGGGGGTCCACCGCGGGGTAGATGCCCAGCTCGGCGATCTGGCGGCTGAGCACCACGGTGCCGTCCAGGTGGGCGAAGGTGGTGGCCGGCGCGGGGTCGGTGAGGTCGTCGGCCGGCACGTACACGCACTGCACCGAGGTGATGGAGCCCTTGGTGGTGGAGGTGATGCGCTCCTGCAGCTCGCCCAGGTCGGTGCCCAGGGTGGGCTGGTAACCCACCGCGGAGGGCATGCGGCCCAAGAGAGCCGAGACCTCGGAGCCGGCCTGGGTGAAGCGGAAGATGTTGTCGATGAACAGGAGCACGTCCTGGCCCTGCTCGTCGCGGTAGTACTCGGCCGCGGTGAGGGCGGACAGGGCCACGCGCGCGCGGGCGCCGGGCGGCTCGGTCATCTGACCGTAGATCAGGGCGGCCTTGTTGATGACGCCGGAGTCCTTCATCTCGTGGTAGAGGTCGTTGCCCTCACGGGTGCGCTCGCCCACGCCGGCGAAGACCGAGATACCGCCGTGCTGCATGGCGATGTTGTGGATCATCTCCATCATGATGACGGTCTTGCCCACGCCTGCGCCGCCGAACATGCCCATCTTGCCGCCGCGGGGGAAGGGCACCAACAGGTCGATCACCTTCACGCCGGTCTCCAGCACGTTGACCGAGGTGTCCTGTTCCACCAGGCTGGGGGCGGGGCGGTGGATGGGGTAGAACTTCTTGGCGTTCACCGGGCCCAGGCCGTCCACGGGGCGGCCCACCACGTTGAGCACCCGGCCCAGGGTCTCGTCGCCCACCGGCATCATGATGGGCTTGCCGGTGTTCTTGACGGGCAGCCCGCGCTGCAGGCCCTCGGTCACGTCCATGGCGATGCAGCGCACCGTGTTGTCGCCCAAGTGCTGGGCCACCTCGACCACCAGGTTGTCCTCTTCGTCACTGATGGCCGGGTTGGTGATGAGAAGGGCGGTGAGGATCGGGGGCAGTTCGCCCTCGAACTCCACGTCCACTACCGGGCCGATCACCTGCTTGATTCTGCCGATCTGCATAACTAGAAAGCCTCCGAATGAAGCATTTGCCTGCCTTTGGGTTGGGGCCTCGGCCTGGCCGTCTCCCAGCCCGGCCCTTCTCGACCGCGGGTGGTCCCCTTGCTTCGGCCCCTTGCTTTTCGCTTCCCCGGCCTCCGGCTCAGCCCTTGAGGGCCTCGGCGCCGCCCACGATGTCCATCAGCTCGGCGGTGATGGCCGCCTGGCGGGCCTTGTTGAAGGCCAGGGTGAGGGTGTCGATCATCTCCTTGCAGTTCTTGGTGGCGTTGTCCATGGCCGCCATGCGCGCCGCCTGCTCGCTGGTGGCGGTGTTGAGCAGCGCGCTGTAGACCTGCACGTTGAGGTAACGGGGCAGGAGGTCGGCCAGGATCTCCTCGGCGCTGGGCTCGGTGATGTACTCCACCGCGCCGCCCTCCGGGGTCTCGCCGGTGTCGGGCTGGATGGGCAGCAGCCGCTCCACCGTGGGCACCTGGGTGATCACGTTGACGAAGTCGGCGTAGACGATGTAGACCTCCTGCACCTGCCCGGAGAGGAAGGCGTCGAGCCCCATGCGGGCCACGGTCACGGCCAGGTCGAAGTCCACCACGTTCATGGCCCCGGGCATGGTCTCGGCCATCTCCAGCTTGCGCCGCCGGAAGAACTCGATGCCCTTGCGGCCGATCATGAACGGCACCACCCGCCGGCCCTTGGCCTTCTGTTCGTCCATGAAGCGCTGGGCGGCGTTGATCAGGTTCATGTTGAAGGAGCCGCACAGGCCGCGGTCGGCGGTGAGCAGGATCATCCCCACCGCCTCCACCTCCTCGGGCACCCTCAGCAGGGGATGGATCTCCGGGTCGATGCCCTGGGAGAGGCTGGCCAGCACCTCGGCGTACTTGCGCGCGTAGGGCTTGAAGCGCTCGGTCCTGTCCTGGATCTGCCGCAGCTTGGCCGCCGCCACCATGTTCATGGCGCGGGTGATCTGCCGGGTCTTCTTTACCGCGGCGATCTTGTTTTGGATGTCACGCAGAGCAGCCATGAACGCTCCTCTTTACAACTGGGCCTGGAAGACCTGGTCGAACTCCTCCAGCACCTTCTTGAACTTGGCGTCCAGCTCGTCGTCGATCTCCTGCTTGGCGTCCAACTCTTGCCACAGGTCGGGGTGCTTGGCCTCGATGAACTCGTAGAGCTGCTTCTCGTACTCGGCCAGGCTCTCCACCGGGTACTTGTCCAGGTAGCCGCGGGTACCGGCGTAGAGGATGGTCACCTGCTTGACCATGGGCAGGGGCTGGTACTGCGGCTGCTTGAGGATCTCGACCAGGCGCACGCCGCGGTTGAGCTGGCGCTGGGTGGCCTTGTCCAGGTCGGAGCCGAACTGGGCGAAGGCCTCCAGCTCGCGGTACTGGGCCAGGTCGAGGCGCAGGGTACCGGCCACCTGCTTCATGGCCTTGACCTGGGCCGCGCCGCCCACGCGGCTCACCGACAGGCCCACGTTGATGGCCGGGCGCACGCCGCTGAAGAACAGGCCCGGCTCCAGGTAGATCTGGCCGTCGGTGATGGAGATCACGTTGGTGGGGATGTAGGCGCTCACGTCGCCGGCCTGGGTCTCGATCACCGGCAGGGCGGTGAGCGAGCCCGCGCCCAGCTCGTCGCTCAGCTTGGCCGCGCGCTCCAGCAGGCGGCTGTGGTTGTAGAAGATGTCGCCGGGGTAGGCCTCGCGTCCCGGAGGCCGGCGCAGGAGCAGCGAGATCTGCCGGTAGGCGGTGGCCTGCTTGGAGAGGTCGTCGTAGCAGATCAGGGCGTGCTGGCCGTTGTCGCGGTAGTATTCGCCGATGGCGCAGCCGGCGTAAGGGGCGATGTACTGCAGGGTGGCGGGGTCGGAGGCGCAGGCGCTGACCACGCAGGTGTACTCCATGGCCCCGTGGCGGGTGAGCACGTCGATCACCTGCGCCACGGTGGACTTCTTCTGCCCGATGGCCACGTAGATACACTTCACGTCCTGGTCCTTCTGGTTGATGATGGCGTCCACCAGGATGGCGGTCTTGCCGATCTGGCGGTCGCCGATGACCAGCTCGCGCTGCCCGCGGCCCACCGGGGTCATGGCGTCGATGGCCTTGATCCCGGTGTAGAGGGGCTCGTGCACGCTCTTGCGGTCCACCACGCCGGGCGCCACCACCTCGATGCGCCGCCGCTCGGTGGCCTCGATGGGACCCTTGCCGTCCAGGGGGTTGCCCACCGGGTCGATCACCCGCCCCAGCACGGCGTCACCCACGGGCACGTCGGCGATGCGGCCGGTGCGCTTGACGATGTCGCCCTCCTTGATGTGCTCCACCTCGCCCATGATGGCCACGCCCACGGAGTCCTCTTCCAGGTTGAGCACCATGCCCAACAGACCACCGGAGAACTCCAGGAGCTCGCCAACCATGGCCTTCTCTACCCCGTGCACACGGGCGATCTGGTCGCCCACCGAGAGCACGGTCCCGGTCTCCGAGACCTCGACCTTCTTGTCGTAGTCCTTTATCTGCTCCCGGATGACCTGACTGATTTCTTCTGCTCTGATCTGCATTAGGCGTACTCACCCCTTCTCAAGGATTCCTTCAAGCTCTCCAGCTGGGTCTTGACGCTGCCGTCCAGCACCAAGTCACCGATGCGGGCCACGACACCGCCGATCAGGCTGGGATCCTCCTTGACTTCTATCTGGACCTCGCGCCCGGCCACCTGCTTCAGCGCCTCGGCCAGCTTGGCCACGTCATCGTCGGACAAGGGCGCCGCAGTGGTGACCTGGGCCCGGGTTATGCCCTTGGCCTCGTCCAGCAGACGCTCGTACACCATCAGGATGTTGCGGGTCTGGTTGATGCGCCCCCGGTCCATCAAGAGCCGGAAGAAGTTGTTCACCATGGGGCTGAGGCCCATCTTCTCCAACACGGCCTCCAAAACCCGCTTGCGAGCGTCACGCTCGATGGCCGGATTGGCCAGCACCTTCTCCAGCTCCGGGCTGGCATCGAAGGTGGCCACCATCTCGGCCAGCTCCTGACCATACTGCTCCATCTGGCCCTCTTCCTTGCCCAGCTCCAAGAGGGCCTTGGCATAGCGTTTGGCAACGATGAGGCTGGTCACAGTACCTCCTGCTGTACCTTGGCCAGGTAATCACCCACCAGGCGGGCCTGGTCCTCGGCGGTTATGTTCTCCCTCAGAAGATCCTCGGCCACCTTGGCCGACAGCTCGGCCACCTCCCGGCGCAGCTCGGCCTTGGCCTGGGCGGTCTCCTGCTCGATGGTGAACCGCGCCTGGGCCCGAATGCGCTCGGCCATGGCCTTGGCGTTGTCCACGATCTTCTCGTACTCCCGCTCGCCCTGACGCCGGAACTCGGCCAGGATCTGCTCCCGCTCCGCCTCGGCCTCCTTCAGCCGCTTCTCCATCAGGGCGTACTCGCGCTTGGCCTCCTCGCGCTTGGCCTCCAGCTCGGCCAGCTCCTCCCGGATGCCCTCGGCCCGGCTCTTGAGCGCCGAGGACAAGGGCTTGCGGGCCAGGAACACGATGGTGCCCAACAGGATGGCGAAGTTGATGGCCCGGTAGATCAGGTCGGCCCAGTTCAGGTGGCCGCCGCCCTCTCCTCCACCAGAGGCCAGCGCCACCCCAGACCAAACCACCACCACCGCGCCCGCGGCCAGCGGCGACAACCAGCGGCTCATCCTCTCTCGCTCCCTCACTGGATGCTCCTCCCCAGGATCTTCTGGGCCAGCTCCACCCCAAAGCTCTGGACCTGGTCCCGCAGCTCGGCGCGGGCCTTCTCCAGCTCCTGCTGGATCTCGGCCCGCACCTTGGCTACCGTCTCCTCCATCTCCCGGGTGGCCGCCTCTATCAGCTCCCGCTCCCGGGCGCGACCCTCGGCCTTCATCNCCTCGGTCACCGCCACGCCCTGCCGACGAGCCTCGGCCAACTGCCGCTCCAGCTCCTCCTGCTTGGACCGCAGGCCCTCACGGCTGGCCGTGATCTCGCCCTTGAGCGCCGCCATCCGCTCGGCCCGCTTGCGCAAGATCCCCCGAATGGGCCGATACAACAAGAAGTTGAGCGCGATGACCAAGACGATGAAGTTGGCCATCTGCCACAATAGCGAGGCGTTTATCTCTATGCTAACCATCTGCCCTGATCTCCAACGGGCACCCTCCCCCCGCGAGGGCCCCTCGTCCTCGATTTGCCTGGCCAGCCTACACCGCTTGTCCACTTTGGGTAGTGTGCCTGCCGGGCACCCTGTCCACCCCCTCTTTACAGGAAGGCCCCGCCCCCTCTCTCGCACCCCCCGCCAACCCGGCCGCCCCCCTCATCACCCCCGAGGTCGGCAACCAACCCCGCGGCCCTCTCTGCCCCCTCCTCCCAGGAAAGAGGCCGGCACCGCGGGTCTCTCCGGGGTCCTCCCAGCTTGTGCCCAAATTGGCAAGCTGCGCCCTTCTACAATATTTTCACGGCAGTGTCAAAGGATTTTTTCGCCCGCTCCTCCAGGCCTTAACTCCCGCAGGCCCTTCTTGAGCCCCTTTTCACAATGGGACNGGCACTTGGACACCCTCGCGGGCACAACCCCACTACTACCTCACCCGCCCCCAAAACGCCCCAGGCCCTANTTCTCGCCCGAGGCCAGCAAGGTGATCTTGGGCACCCGCTCCTGCCGCTCTCCCCCGGCCATGGAGCAGTGCCCCTCGAACTGCACTCCCTCGTCCATCACCACCAGCGGGGCGTTGATGTCGCCACGCAGCTTGCCCGGCGCCTTCAGCTCGATCCGCTCGCCGGCCACCACCGCGCCGATCACCTCGCCGCTGATGATCACGGTGTCGGCCTCGATGTCGGCCTTCACCTGGGCCGTGGGACCCACCATCAAGGTCCCCGTACCCTGAATGCGTCCCGAGAAGCGGCCGTCCAAACGCGCCTGGCCCGAGAAGTTCAGCTCGCCCTCCAGCGCGCTGTCCGCCCCCAGGAACACACTGACCTCACCCTCTACACGGCGGCGCCTGGCCACGGGATCCTCCTTAGACCTGCTTCACNACGGGGGCCGACCGTTCCACCCCTGCTGGCCGACTCGCCTCCGGCTGGTCTCGCCCCCATCTCCGCCCCCACTACACGGCTCTACGCCCACAGCGCCGAGGAGCCCCCCATCTACTCCCCTCGCCGATGCCGTATCCCGGGGCCAACCCAGCCCCGCCGCGCTTGCAACGGTGGAACGCCTCTTTGACTAACACGATCCGCACCCAAAAGGCAAGCCCCTAGTTGCAACCTGCCTCACCCCCGGTGGAAAACGTAACGCCGCATGGCCACCCCCTGGATCAGGCCCATGCAGGCCATGGTGGTCACCAGGGATGACCCCCCATAGGAGATGAACGGAAGCGGTATGCCCACCACGGGGAACAGACCCAACACCATCCCCGTATTGATCACCGTGGGCCAGAACACGCAGGCCACCGCCCCCACCACCACCAACATCCCCAGCCGGTCCTTGGCCCGCATGGCATGCACCAGACCCCGGTACACCACCGCGGCCAACAGACACAACACCACCACCGCCCCCACGAAGCCCCACTCCTCGGCCAACACGGAAAAGGCGAAGTCGGTGTGTTGTTCGGGCAGAAAGTGTAGCTGGCTCTGGGTGCCGGCCATGAAACCCTTGCCCCAGAACTGGCCCGAACCCACCGCGATCTTGGACTGGATGAGGTGGTAGGCCGCCCCCAGGGGGTCGCTTTCGGGGTTGAGGAAGCTGAAGATGCGCCGCCGCTGATAGTCCTTCAGGAACCGCCAGGCCACTGGCAACACCGCCAACACGCTGCCCGTGGCTATGGCCAGCGAAGTCAGGCGCACCCCATTGACCAGGATGATCGAGGCCCCCACGATCACCAGCATCAGGGCCGTGCCCAGGTCGGGCTGCTTCAGGATCAGCACCGCCGGCAGCAAGATCAGACCCACCGGCACCAGAAGCTGCCGCAAGGCATAAGGCTCGTCCTGGTCCCGGCGATGGAAATACTGCGCCAACACCAGGATGATCGCCACCCGCGCCGTCTCCGAGGGCTGCCACACCACCGGCCCCAAGGCCAACCAGCGCTGCGATCCCCCCACCACCTTGCCCCAGATCAGCACCGCCACCAGGGCCAACACCACCACCCCATAGATGCCATAGGCCAGGAAGGCCAGACGCTGATACCCCACCACCGCCACCACCAGCATCACCCCCAGCCCCAGGCCGAACCAATAGACCTGCTTCAGATACACCGGGGTGCCGCCGTGGGAGAAGGAGCTGGCCGCACTGTAGAGGTTCACCGCCCCCGCCGCGGCCAGGGCGAACAACAACCCCAACAAGAGCCAGTCGAAGTTGGTTATCAATCGACGGTCGATCATGGTCTGGGCTCCTGGCGGGGGAACTCCCCTCTTTCGAGGCTACTCCGGCGGACGCCGGGGTGGTGGCGTCGTCCCGGCCGGGGCGGCAATTTCCAGTTGCCCCTCTCCCCGCCGCTTGCCGGAGGAGCCCCTTCACGGATTCTCCCCCCACCCCCAGACGAACCCGCCAGGGGTCCGCGGCCCATCCCGGACACCTCAGTCCTCCCGCCTGGCCTGTTACAGCCGGTCCAGGCCGAAGTATGCCTCCAGCACCTTGCGCGCCACCGGCGCGGCGTCCGAGCCGCCGTGGCCGCCGTGCTCCACCACCACCGCCACGGCGATGGTGGGGTCCTCGGCCGGGGCATAGCACACGAACAGGGCGTGGTCGCGGTAGCGCCA
>MTPE01000262.1 GCA_002011835.1 Desulfarculaceae bacterium JdFR-95
CTGATGGTCTCGTTTCTCGGCGTGGGGGCGGGCCCGGCCGGGGCGGGGCAGAGGCAGGTGATGGTCTTCGCCGCGGCTTCCACCACCAACGCCCTGGAGCGCATCGGGGAGCTGTTCGGGGACCGCCATTCCCTGCGGGTGGTGAACTCCTTTGCCTCGTCCTCGACCCTGGCCAAGCAGATCGCCCGGGGTGCGCCGGCGGATGTCTTTCTTTCCGCCAACCCGCAGTGGATGGACTACCTGGAAGACAAGGGATTGTTGGCGCGGGGGAGCCGGGTGGAGTTGTTGGGTAACCGCTTGGTGCTGATCGCGCCCCGGAGCAGTCGGGTGGAGCGGATTCGTCTGCGCAGGGGTTTGGACCTGTCCTCCTACCTGCNCGAGGGGCCTCTGGCCATGGGTGATCCCAGCCACGTGCCGGCCGGTATCTATGGCAAGCAGGCCCTGGAGGGCTTGGGGATGTGGAAGCGCCTGCGGGGACGGGTGGCGGCGGCGGCCAACGTGCGCGTGGCTCTGGCCATGGTGGAGCTGGGCGAGGCACCCTTGGGCATCGTGTATCGCAGCGACGCCCTGGTGAGCCGCAAGGTGAAGGTGGTGGCCACCTTTCCCGCCTGGTGCCATGCCCCCATCGTGTACCCGGTGGCGGTCCTGGCGGGGCGGGAGCGGCCGGAGGTGCGGGCCTATATGGCCTTTCTGCGGGGGCGCGAGGCGGCGGAGGTGTTTCATCACTTCGGGTTTGAGACCAAGTGAGTTGTTGGTTCGCACTTAGTCCTCTGGAGCGGGAGGCCCTGGAGCTGAGTTTCCGGGTCTCGGCCTGGGCGGTTTTGGGCAGTCTGCCGGTGGGGGTGGCCACGGCCTGGTTGCTGAGTCGGGTTCGCTTTCCGGGCAAGACCCTGCTGGACGGGGTGGTGCATCTGCCCTTGGTGTTGCCGCCGGTGGTGACCGGCTATCTGCTCTTGTTGCTCTTGGGGAGCCGTGGTCCTTTGGGGGCCTGGTTGCAGCGGGTGTTGGGCATCGAGCTGGCCTTCAACTGGAAGGGTGCGGCCGTGGCCGCGGGGGTGATGTCGTTCCCTCTGTTGGTCCGTTCGGTGCGCCTCAGCCTGGAGGAGGTGGACCGCCGGCTGGAGGAGGCGGCCAGCACCTTGGGAGCGTCTCCGGTGGTGGTCTTCTTCACGGTCACCTTGCCCTTGTGTCTGCCGGGCATCCTGGCGGGTATGGTGTTAGCCTTTGCCCGCTGTCTGGGGGAGTTCGGGGCGACGATCACCTTTGTGTCCAACATTCCCGGCCAGACCCGCACCCTGCCCTTGGCCCTGTACTCTCTGGTGCAGACCCCGGGAGGTGAGGAGCGGGCCTGGCGTTTATGTCTGATCGCGGTGGTGTTGTCCTTGGCCGCCTTGATGTTGTCGGGGTTGTTGTCGCGGCTGCTGGCCAGATGGATGCGGGGATGAGCGCCTGGTTGGAGATGGAGGTGCGCAAGCGCCTGGGGAGCTTTGAGCTGGAGCTGAACCTGGAGCTGCCCCGGGTGAACGTGGTGGCCTTGTTCGGTCCTTCGGGGGCGGGCAAGAGTTCGTTGATCAACTTCCTGGCCGGGCTCCTTCGTCCCGATCGGGGGCGCATCGTGGTGCAGGGGCGGGTGTTGTTCGACTCCCGGGAGGGAATCGATCTGCCGCCTCATCGCCGCCGGGTGGGGTATGTGTTCCAGGACGCCCGCCTGTTGCCGCACCTGACCGTGGTGGGAAACCTGAACTACGGTCGGAGGTGGGGCGGCTCGGGTCGGGGGGCCCTGGACCTGGACGAGGTGGTGGAGCTGTTGGACCTCGGCCACCTGCGCAAGCGATACCCGGCCAACCTGTCCGGGGGGGAGAAACAGCGCGTGGCCATAGGGCGGGCCTTGTTGTGCGATCCTCAATTGTTGCTCATGGACGAGCCCCTGGCCTCGCTGGATCGGGCGCGCAAGGAGGAGCTGCTTCCCTTCATTGCCCGGCTCAGCCGGGTTTGTTCCATACCCATTGTGTATGTGAGCCACTCCTGGGAAGAGATAGCCCGCTTGGCCGACACCGTGGTGGTGATGGAGGAGGGAAGGGTGGTGGCGGTGGAGGAGACGGACAAGGCGGCGGCGCTCGTGGCGGGGGTGGGGTGGTCTTCTCTGGGGCAGGGGTAGAGAGGGGGGCCTCCCCGGAGGGAGGCCCCCTGCGTGCCTACCAGTCTATGCTCACGCCCAGCCAGAAGGTGCGCGGCCAAGCCAGGGCATAGTTGAGGGTGCCGTAGCCCTTCCACACCGCCTGGGCGTAGTGCTCGTCCAGCAGGTTGAGCACGCTGAAGCTCACCCGCAGGCGGCGGTCGCCCTCCTGGCCCAGGGGCCGCTGGTAGAACAGGGTCAGGTCCACGGTGTCGTAGCCGGGGTAGGTCTCGGTGTTCTCGGTGTCGATGTAGTAGGAGCCCACCTGGCGCCAGTTCACCCGGCCGCCCAGGCCCACCGAGGAGGTGTACTGCAGGCCCAGGTTGAAGATGTGCTCCGGTACGCCCTTGACCTCCTTGCCCTCCAGGGTGGGGTCGGCGTTCTTGCGCACCTCACTGTCCAAGAGAGCCAGGTTGCCGAACAGCTCCAGGCCGGCCACCGGGTAGGCGCGGGCGGCCAGCTCCAGGCCCTGGCGGCGGGTTTCGCCCAGGTTCTGGTACTTGCCCGAGCCGGGGGGATACTCCTGGATCTCGTCGCTGGAGTCCAGGATGAAGTAGGCCGCGTCCACCCACAGGCGGCTGCCCAGGGTGTAGGTGAGACCGGCCTCGTACTGGGTGATGACCTCGGGGTCCACGTTCAGCTCGGGCTGGTACTTGGCCTCACCCTTGGGCAGGGCGAAGCCCTGGCAGTAGCTGGCGCGGAAGTCCAGCCCCGGCAGCAGGCGGGAGCGGAAGCCCAGCTTGGGGCTGAGGTGCTGGTAGTGGGGCATGTCGTGGGTGTAGGGCTGGCTGCCCGGATCCTGGTTGCGGTAGTCGCCGCCGAAGCGGTCGAAGCGCAGGCCCACCGTGGGCCGGAACCAGGGCGACAGCTCGTACTCTCCCTGGAAGAACAGGGAGGTGGTGGTGATGAGGAAGTCGCGGTCCTGGGTCTGGGCCAGGCGCACCCGGTCTTGGGTGTTCCAGCGCTTCCACTTGGTGTCCTCGTGGTAGTATTCGGCCCCGGCCACGGCACACAAGCGCCGGCCGGCCAGACGGGTGTCCCAGTTGAGGCTGAAGCCGCTGCCCCAGACCAGGCGGTCGTAGTAGCGTTCGGTCTGGCCGCCGGGGTCGTAGCCGAACTTGGCGAAGCGGGTGAAGTCCTGCTGGGTGCTGTAGACCCAGGCCAGCAGGCGCAAGCTGGGGCTCAGGTCGTAGCCTACGTCCAGGCGCTGGGTGAAGAAGGTCTTCTTGCCCCCGTCGTTCTCCGCGTTGGGGGCCTGGTTGGTGGAGCCGGAGTCGAACATGTACTTGGGGATGTAGCCGGGCGCGTCCCAGTCGGAGCTGTGGGCGCGCAAGGCCAGGGACAGCTCCAGGCGGTCGCCGGCCTGCCAGGAGAAGCGGGTGGCGCCGTTGAAGCGCCCCCAGCGGGAGTGTTCCTGGTAGCCGTCGGTGCGTGCGCCCTGGAAGGTGGTGTGGTTGTAGAGTCCGGGGGCCAGCTCCACCCCGAAGGCGCCCTGCAGGTCCACGGTGTGGAAGCTGCCGTAGTTCAGCTTGAGCTTGTTGTACTGGCCCCGCTTGCGGGTGTAGAAGGCCAGGGCCCCGCCGCGGGCGAAGTTGCCGAACAGGGCGGAGGAGGGGCCCTTGTAGACCTCCAGGCGCTGGATCTCCAGGGGGATGAGCACGTTGATGTCGGCGTAGCCGTCGGCGTGGGACTCGCCCTCGTTGAGGGGGATGCCGTCCACGTACACGGCCAGGTCGCCGCCGTGGGCGCCGCTGGTGAAGCCGCGCATCTTGATCACGTTGGCCACTCCGCCCTGGTTGTAGTTGCCCAGCTCCACTCCGGGCACTTCCAGGAGGATGTCCTCGGTGCGCAGCAGCAGGCGGTCCTCGAACTCCTCGGCCCCGATCACGTTGACCGTGGTGGGGATGTCGTTACGGTGCAGGGCCTCGCCCTTGACCTCGATCTCGCCCAGCTTCAGGGGCTGGCGTTTCTGGTCTCCGGCCAGGGCTGCTGTCGCGGGCAGCAGCACGCAGGCCAGGGCCAACAGGCACAACAGGCGTTTCATGGCGACCTCCTTTGCTACTTCAGCTCGAACAGCAGGTAGGGGCGGTAGTTCTCCCGGTCGGCCAGGGGCGAGCCGGGGGTGGGTATCTCGTGGCGGGCGTAGACCAGCCAGGTGCCGGGCTTGTCCAGCTTCAGGCGGGCCGTGCCCTTGTCGTCGGTCTTGGCCTTGACCGGCGCCTGGCCGTGGCTTGCGGGCTGGAAGCCGCGGGGTACGGCCATGACCTCCACCCCGGCCAGGGGACGGCCCCGGAACCACAACTGCACCGGCAGGGTCTGGCCGGGCTTGAGGGTGGTGGGGTCGGCCAGGGGCAGGAGCTCGATCTCCGCGCCCAACAGGCGGCGGTAGTCGTCCGAGGGGCGTCCCACCTGGAGGAAGGTCTTGACCGACTTGAGGTACTTGCCGGTCTCCAGGGCGCCGGGCACCTGGTGTTTGCCGCCGGGGCGCCAGCCCTGGGCGGTGCGGCTCCAGTATTCGGGGGCGGTGGCGGTGGCGCAGACCACGTAGGTGCCCGGTCCCAGCAGGGGCACGGTGAGCCAGGCTTCGCTGCTGGTCACGCGCCGCCAGGCCAGGGGCATCTGCCGGCCGCCGGGGACGATCAGCCAGGGGCGGAAGCGGGTGACGTCGGGCACGGACTGGTTGAGGAAGTATTTGTGGCCGCAGGAAAAGGCCACCTCCAGCAGGCTGTGGGGCGGGGGGGTGAAGCTCTGGGGCATCAGCCANTAGTCGTGGCCCCAGGCCGGCAGCCAGCCCAGCCCCACCATCAGGAGGGCAACGAGTAGGCTCGTGATTCGTGACATGGCTCTCCTCCTTGCTACATGGGGTGTACACACCTCCCTCACCCCCACCGCAGGGGCGGGGAGGAAGACTCCGTTCGGGGGAGATGCCTTCGTGGCGGGGTTTCATCCCGGAACGCCGGCCAGGGGCCGGCTCCGGGTGGGAGCACAAGAAACGGCCAGGCAGCCAAGGGCAGGCTTCTGCCCGCCGGCCTTCCTGGCCTGGGTTCGATTAGAGAAGAAGGTCTGTGACCAAAACGAAAGACCGCGCCTCAAAGCCTTAACGGCTCCGGCCGGCCTTCAGGTCCGGGTTCAAACCAGGTTTCGTTCCGCGGGAGGCTCACCCGCCAGGCGGGCCCGGCGGCAACGGCCCCTCCCGTCGCCCTCCCTGGGCTTCATGCGCCTCCGGCCCGCTACCTCGGTCAAGAGCTTGGCTTTGCGCCGACGCCCTCTACCGCGGTACGGGTCTGTGCCGAGGGCCTAGCCTGCCCCTCGACCCGTCCCCCGCGTGACAGCGGCTTCCTGCCGCCCCCCGCCCGATAGCACGGCCGCGGTGGAGTGTCAAGCCCCATGTACACGGACGGGCTGTTTGCCGTGCATGATGGTNCGNAGAAGCAGAGCCCGGTTTGCGGGACTCGCNGGCCTCAGTAGGCCAGGCCCACCTTCTTGCGCACGTCGGCCAGGGTGCGGCTGGCCACGGCGCGGGCCTTTTCCGCGCCCTGCTTCATGATGCGGCGCACGCCGTCCAAGTCTTTGGCCAGCTCGGCCCGGCGGGCGCGGTAGGGAGCGAAGTATTCCCACATGCGGGCGAAGAGCTCTTTTTTCACTTCAGCGTAGGCCACCCCGCCTGCGCGGTAGCGCTCGGCCAGGTCCCGGCGTTCGTCCTCGTTCATGAACAGACTGATCAGCTTGTAGAGGTTGCACTTGTCCGGGTCCTTGGGCGCTTCCACCGGAGTGGGGTCGGTGACGATGCGCATAACCTTCTTGCGCAGCACCTCCTCGGGGGCGAAGATCTCCAGGGTGTTGCCGTAGCTCTTGGACATCTTCTGGCCGTCGATACCNGGGATCACTGCGGTATGTTCGTCGATCCAGGGCTCGGGCACCACGAAGGTCTCGCCGTAGNTGCGGTTGAACTTCTGGGCGATGTCCCGGGTGATCTCCAGGTGCTGTTTCTGATCCTTGCCCACCGGCACCGCGTCGGCCTGGTAGAGCAGGATGTCGGCCGCCATCAACACCGGATAGGAGAACAGCCCCGCGTTGGGCGAAAGCCCCTTGGCGATCTTGTCCTTGTAAGAATGTGCCCGCTCCAACAGCCCCACGGGGGTATGATTATTAAGTATCCAGGTGAGTTCACACACCTCGGGCAGATCGGCCTGCACGTAGAAGGTGGCCTTGTCCGGGTCCAGGCCCAGGGCCAGGAAGTCCAGGCAGGCGTTCAGGGTGTCCTGGCGTAGTTGCTCGCCGTCGAACACGCTGGTCAGCGCATGGTAGTTCACCACGAAGCAGAACAGGTCGTGCTCCTCCTGGTACTCGATCATGCGCTTCATCATGGCGAAGTAGTTGCCGATGTGCAGGCTGCCCGAGGGCTGGATGCCGGATAGCACTCGCATGGCTCGTCGCTCCCTATCTGCCAGATGAACCAGCCTGGGACTATAGCCAAAGCCGGCGGCTTGGTCAATCGCCGGGGGAAGGGGTTTTACAAGCAGGGTGGTGGGTCTTATACTTGTTAGTAACGAATCTCATTTCTGTACGAGGGAACTTCATGGCCAGACCAGAGGAGATGTACCAGTGTCAGACCGCCAACTGCGGCTACATCTACAACCCGGACAGGGGCTGTCGCAAGCGGGGAGTGCCCAAGGGCACGCCCTGGGAGGAGGTTGCCGAGGACTTCCGCTGTCCGGTGTGCGGGGCGGGCAAGAAGATGTTCCGTCCCTTGGCCGGGCCGGGCTCGGTGGTGGCCGAGGGCCGGCGGGCGGCGAACTGAGAACCCCAAGGAGGAAGGTACAGACATGGAGCAGACCCCCCAAATGACCTGGAAGTGCCGCGAGTGCGGCTATACCTTGAGCGCGCCCCAGCCGCCGGAGGTGTGTCCCTCCTGCCAGGAGCGCTGCGAGTTCATCGACATCACCTGCTACACCCCCGAGTGCAGCGGCCCGGGACGGGACGACCGCCTGGGCTGAGGTGGTGGAGTAAGCAGGGCCGGCCCGTGTCCGGCCAGAGTGAGCCCGTGGGAAGGGAGGAGAGCGGATCTTGCGCGTGTTGGGAATCTACGGCAGCCCCCGGGAGGGGGGCAATAGCGACCTGTTGTTGGACGCGGCTCTGGAGGCGGCCCAGGCAGAGGGGGCGGAGGTGGAGCGGCTCTACGTGCGCGAGCTGGGCGACCTGCAGGGATGCACCGAGTGCGGGGCCTGCGACGATACCGGGGAGTGCATCATCGAGGACGACATGGTCGAGGTCTATCCTCGTCTGGAGCGGGCCGAGGCCATCGTCCTGGCCACGCCAATCTTCTTCTACAGCCTGCCCGCCCAGGCCAAGGCCCTGGTGGACCGGGCCCAGGCCCTGTGGAACCGGCGGCGTCTGAGCAAACCCCGCGAGCGCTGGCGCGACTACGACAGCGGCCGGGGCTATCTCATCGCCGTGGGGGCCACGCGGGGCAAGAGCTTGTTCGTGGGTCTGGAGTTCACGGCCAAGTATTTCTTCGACGCCCTGGACATGAGCTACCAGGGGGGCTTGCGGGTGCGGGAGGTGGAGGCCAAAGGCGCGGTGCGCGGGCGGCCGGAGCTGTTGGAGGAAGCTCGGGCCTTGGGCCGGGCCGTGGCTCAGGGCCGGGGTTTCTCACGCGAATACTAGAGCAGGGAGGGTTATCGAGATGGGCAAGGCATTGGTGGTGTACGCCAGCCGCACGGGACAGACCAAGCGCATCGCCGAGCTGATCGCCGAGGGCATCCGCATGGCCGGTCAGGAGGCCGAGCTGGTCGATGCCAGCCGGATCAGGGAGCCGTCCCAGTTGGAGGGCTTTGACGCCTACGTCTTCGGCTCGGCCACCTATCACGGCGAGATGCTGCCGTCCATGAAGCAGCTTTTGTTCATGGCCGAGAAGGCCGGACTCAAGGGCAAGGTGGGCGGCTCCTTCGGGGCCTTCGGCTGGTCGGGGGAGGCGCCGGAGCGCATCTACCAGACCATGAAGAACGTCTTCGGGATGGAGATGGTGGGCGACAGCCTGCGGCTCAAGTCCGCGGCCCTGGAGGGAGGGGTGCAGATGGCCCAAGGCTATGGCCGGGATGTGGGGGCCAAGCTGGCCAGCTGACCCCCGGCGGCGGGGACCGGCGTGGTCCCTGCCGCGCTTTCTCCCTTGCCTCCCGCCGCGGAAATTCTTTCTTGCCCGGCTGGCATAGTCGGGCCTTTTGTATCTTTTGCCTAGATCTAATATATCAAGCTTGCCCACTTCCAGGTTACGTCCAAATCCAACCGATAAAATCGAGACCAGAGTTCACGTAAAGGATATGAGGAGGCTCATGCCTGCCCGTGTCCTGCTCATCTACAGCAACATCCTCTGGGGGACCGGTACGCCCATTTCCCGCCCCTGAAAAGCAAGTGGGAGTCGCTCTTCCCTGTGCCGGTGTACCAGCCGGGCGCGGGCATGATGGGCCGGGTGGAGACCATCAACCAGTACCGTTTCCCGTAAGGCTCAGACGGCGCCCCCGCTTCCGCCTCGAACCGAGGCGGAAGCGGGGGCGCCTCTTTGATACGGATGGGCAGGGCCG
>MTPE01000476.1 GCA_002011835.1 Desulfarculaceae bacterium JdFR-95
CCCCGGGGCTACAGAGCAGGTTGAGGCATTCCAGGCCCGCGGCGGTGGCCAGGGGATTGCCGGAGAGGGTGCCGGCCTGATAGACCTCTCCCGCCGGGGCCACCTGGGACATGATCTCGGCCCGGCCGCCGTAGGCGCCCATGGGCAGGCCGCCGCCGATGATCTTGCCCAGGCAGGTCAGGTCCGGGGTGACGCCGTAGCGCTCCTGGGCGCCGCCCAGAGCCACGCGGAAGCCGGTGATCACCTCGTCGAAGATGAGCAGGGCGCCGTAGCGGTCGCACAGCTCGCGCAGGCCGGGCAGGAAGCCGTCGGCCGGCTCCACCACGCCCATGTTGCCGGCCACCGGCTCCAGGATCACGGCGGCGATCTCTTCGGGGTGGGCCTGGAAGGCGGCCTCCACCGCCTCCAGGTCGTTGTAGGGCAGGCTCAGGGTGAGCTGGGTCATGGCTTTGGGCACTCCGGGGCAGGCGGGGATGCCCAGGGTGGCCAGGCCGCTGCCCGCGCTGACCAGCAGGCCGTCGGCATGGCCGTGGTAGCAGCCGTCGAACTTGATGATCAGGTCGCGTCCGGTGTAGCCCCGGGCCAGGCGCAGGGCGCTCATACAGGCCTCGGTGCCGCTGGAGACCAGGCGCACCATCTCCAAGGAGGGGACCAGTTGGCAGAGCTTCTCCGCCAGCAGCACCTCGGCCTCGGTGGGGGCGCCGAAGCTGGTGCCCTTGGCCGCGGCCTTGCTCACCGCCTCCACGATCTCGGGACGGGCATGGCCCAGGATGAGGGGTCCCCAGGAACCCACGTAGTCGATGTAGCGGTTGCCGTCCACGTCCTCCACGCGGCAGCCGCGGCCGCGGCGGATGAAGGGCGGGGTGAGCCCCACCGCGGCCATGGCCCGCACCGGGCTGTTCACTCCTCCGGGTATCACCTTCTGGGCACGCTCCCACAAGTCGGCGGAACGATGATGCGACATTCTGCCCTCTCCCTGGCGGCAGGCCCTCACGGCCAGCAGGTCTGCCGGGACGATCTCGCCCTCCACCTGCCGGCCGTGGGCAGTGTGTGGTTCCCGCTACCCGCGCCCGCTCCCGGCGCCCGTGGGCACCTTCTCGGCCGCGGGTGGTTCCTCTAATCTCAATAATACTGCATGGAGGTCTTCTTGAGCTCCTGGCGGGAGAACAACAGGGTATAGTCCTCCACCCCCACCTCGGCGGCCATGCGCGCCACCAACTCGCGGCACTCCTGCTCGCTGCGGCCGTGCACCATGGAGAAGAGGTTGTAGGGGAAACGGCGGTCGGCCTTGCGGTGGTAGCAGTGGGTCACGCGGCGATAGCGGGCCAGGCGCTGGCCCACCTGGTCGGCCCGCTCCTCCGGCACCCGCCAGGCCACCATCACGTTGGCGGCGAAGCCGGAGCGCTGGTGGCGCAGGGTGGCCCCGAAGCGCCGCATCACCCCCTGCTCGGCCATGGCCCGCATGCGGCGGACCACCTCGGCCTCGCTGATGCCCAGCTCCTGTGCCAGAGGGGCAAAGGGGCGCGACACCAGGGGCAGGTCCCCTTGCAGATAGGCGATGATACGCTTGTCCACCTCGTCCAGGGCCACGGCCACCTCTCCCCGTCAAGGGTGGCACCAGATTCTAGGGACACACCCGGAGCTTGTCAAGGAGGCTCTCCCCGCGCCGCCAAGAGACCAAAGCGCCAATTGACGCCCTCGCAAGCCCAGGGCTACAATGGAGGACGACACAGCAGCACAAGGGAGGAGGCGCATGGCCACCGGCGGCTGGTGGAGGAGGGTGGCACGGCTCTTGTTGACCGCGGCCCTGCTGGCCGGGGCGACCCCAGCGCCGGCGGCATGCCCCGGCGCAGAGGGCATGCGCCTGCCCTCGGGAGACTTCACCTGGTCGGTGGCCGTCTCGGGCGGCTTGGCCCTGATGGCCGACGGCGGCTTCGCCCTGCGGGTGCTGGATGTCTCCGAGCCCGCCGCACCCCAAGAACAGGGCCTGGTGTCCTCGGGCGACCAGGCACGGGCCGTGGCCGTGGCCGGCGGCTACGCCTACCTGGCCGACGGAGGCGCCGGCCTCAGGATCATAGACATCTCCGACCCCAGCGCGCCCTGGGCGGTGGGACGCTATGCCACCGAGCAGGCCGCGGTGGGAGTGGCGGTCAGCGGCGACTATGCCTACCTGGCCACCGGCAGCGGCGGCCTGCTGATCCTGGAGGTGTCCAACCCGGCCGCCCCCCGCCTGGTCAGCACCATCGCCAGCCAGGGCTCGGCCCAGGGTGTGGCCGTGTCCGGCGACTACCTCTACCTGGCCGACGGAGGCGCCGGCCTGCGCGTGTTCGACGTCTCCATCCCGGAGTATCCCCAGGCCAAGGGCACCCTGACCTCGGCCGGCTCTTGCCGGCGGGTGTTGGTGGAGGGCTCTGTGGCCTACCTGGCCGACGGCGAGGGGGGTCTCAGGTTGGTGGACGTGTCCAACCCCGAGTCGTTGCGCGAGCTGGGGCGGGTGTCCTCCCTGGACCAGAGCCGAGGGCTGGCCAAGGCGGGAGACCTGATCTATCTGGCCGACGGGGATGGGGGCCTCCGGGTGATCGACGTGAGCGACCCCTACTCGCCCTGGGAGGTGGGCAGCCTGCCTCCCACCTTCTCGGTGTGGGACGTGGCCCTGAACGGCCAGTATGCCTATCTGGCCGCGGGCGGCAGGGGGCTAGTGGTGGTGGACGTCTCGGGCTGCGGCGAGGGGGTCTCGCTGTGGTGGCGCTGGGGAGAAGGGGGACTGTGGATCCAAGGTAGCGGCCGCTGGTCCTGGAGCGACGGGCAGGGCCTGGCCTTCAGTGTCTCCTGGTAGGCCGGCCCTCGAGCGCGTATCCAGGCGCTGGACCATATTGGGAGGTGGTCAGTGGCTGAGGAGCGTGAGGTGCGGGCTCCCGCAGCCAAGGACAAGCCCCTTGCACCGATGGAGTCTCGAGGCAGCGCCATGGAGGAGCTGGCCTTCGGGGATCTGCCCTGGGTGATCTTCCGCCTCAAGGACCAGAGTTTCGCCCTGCCCGCCACCGAGGTGCAAGAGATGCTGGCCATGCCCAAGGTGACCCCGGTGCCCAAGGCCTCGGCCTTCATGCGCGGGGTGATAAACCTGAGAGGCACGGTGATGCCCTTGATCGACCTGCGCCAGCGTCTGAACCTCGCCTCTGCCCTGGAAGACCTGAATTCACTGCTGGAGACCATAACCGCGCGCGAGGAGGACCTGCGCCGCTGGGCCCACGAGCTGGAGACGGCCCTGCGCCAAGACCAGGAGTTCTCCTTGCCCCTGGACCCCCACCAGTGCGCCTTCGGCCGCTGGTACGACGCCTTCCAGACCGACAACCTGGAGCTGAGCGGCGTGATCCTGAAGCTGGAACGCCCCCACAAGCGCCTGCACGCCCTGGGCCGCCAGGCCCTGGAACTGAAGGCGCAGGGAGAGGAGGAACGCGCCCTCGCCCTGCTGGAGGAGGAGGTCCAGGCCCGACTGTTGCCCTATTTGCAGGAGTTGTTCGAGGACCTGCGCCGGGCCATACGCCGCACCCACCGCGAGATCGCCTTGGTGGTGGAAGTGCGAGGCGAACTTCTGGCCCTGGCCGTGGACCAAGTGGAGGCGGTGGAGGCCCTGCCGGCCGAGACCATCGAGGAGGTGTCCCACACCTTCGGCGGCCAAGACGACCACCTGGTGACCAAGCTGGCCCGCCGCCGGGACACCAAAGAAACCGTGCTCATCCTGGACTTGTCGGTACTGCTCAACCAGGAGCTGAGCTTGGATCGCAGCCGATATCTGCCGCCCCCAGGGGAGAGCGGACCCGAGGGCTGAGCCACGGTCCCAGCTCCCTGCGGACCGCGGCCCACGATCCGAAACCATCGGTAGGGGGGAAACCCAGCCGACCCGAGACCCCGGACTCACAAGACCGGGGAGCGGGTCTCTCCGCGGCCAGGGCCCGAGCTCGCCGGACAAGCCGGTCCTCTTGTCAGAAGCGGCGCAAGACTTTATCATGGGAACGTTTCAGCGGAAGAATCCATAAACTCTGTCGCCTCCATCAATGGGGGGAGGGATCTCTGTGGCCCTGTCCGACCAGATCGAAGACGACTGGCAACTCCAGGTGAGCCAACGCCTGCGTTCCGCCTTGAGTCCCCAGGAATACGAGACCTGGTTCGCACCGGTCAAGTTGTGCCTGGAGGAGTCGCGGGCGGTGGTGGTGGTGCCCAATCACTTCTTTTCCGAGTGGATCCAAGAACGCTATCATGGGCTGCTCAGACACGCCATCTCCTCTGCCACCGGACGCAACCTGCCGGTGGCCTTTCAGTTGGCGGGCAGCGGCGACACCGGCCCCCAGCTCGTGGATCGGCCCCAAGGCCAGAAGGAACCCCCTGTGCCCGATACACCTCCCGGCCACGCCACCCCCCTGAACCCACGCTATACCTTCGACAACTTCGTGGTGGGACCGTGCAACGAGCTGGCACATGCCGCCTGCAGGGCCGTGGCGGAAAAGCCGGGACAACAATACAACCCCCTGGTGATCTTCGGTGCCGCCGGCCTGGGCAAGACCCACCTGCTGGTGGCCACGGGCAACTACATCCTGGAGCGGGCGCCCTCGCGCATCGTCCACTACACCAGCTCCGAGGCCTTCACCAACGAGCTGATCCAGGCCGTACGCTACGACGGCATAACCACCTTCCGCGAGAAGTACCGCCAGGTGGACGTGCTGTTGATCGACGACATCCAGTTCNTGGCCGACCGCGAACGGACCCAGGAGGAATTCTTCCACACCTTCAACGCCCTCTACGACCGGGGCAAGCAGATCATACTCACCAGCGACAAGCTGCCACGGGACATATCCGGCCTGGAGAAGCGCCTGCAGACCCGCTTCGAGTGGGGGCTGATCACCGACCTGCAGCCGCCGGACGAGGAGACCAAAGTGGCCATCCTCCAGCGCAAGGCGGCCGAACAGGGCCTGGAGCTGTCGCGCAAGGTGGCCTTCTACCTGGCCAGCCAGCCAGAGAGCAACGTCCGCATCCTGGAAGGCTACCTCACCCGCATCATCGCGGTGAGCCGCTTCCAGGGGGTGGAGGTGACCCTGGATCTGGTCAAGCGGGTGGTGGGTCCCATGGTGGGGGACCGCAAGGTGTCCCTGGAGGACGTACTGAAGGCGGTGGCCGGATACTATGGAGTCAAGGTGAGCGACCTGAAAGGCAACCGCAAGACACGTGAGGTGACCCACCCCCGACAGGTGGCCATGTACCTGGCCCGCCGCCTGACCCGCGCCTCCTACCCGGAGATCGGACGCGCCTTCGGCAACAAGGACCACTCCACCGTGGTCAAAGGGGTACAGAAGATCGTCCGCCTGATGAACGAAGACCCCGCCGTGGCCGAACGTGTACGCGCGGTGGAAAGAATCCTCCAGGAACCCACCAGCAGAGAAGACTGACCGGGGAAAACGGTGCAAAAACCAACCCAGAGTGCAGCACAAGGAGGGAATCTGGAATCCGCCGTGGGGTAGAAGTGGAAAAGAAAGCCGCCTGGTAGCAGGTGGTTGACTCCGTTTTCCACAATTGCACCAGCCCCCAAGATTCTATTATTATGACCAAGATGGTTTCATCCTCTCCAGAGATGGAGTCCAAACATGGAGGAGTGAGTACGGAAAGACCACCTTATATGCGGCATGAACGCAGACCATGCCGCCCATGTTCCTCTATCCGCTCCATCCAGGACTCCGNACAGGGAGGTTCAGGAAAGAGGACAACGACTTTGCNGATGCCTGCCCCAAACACAGCTCGCGGCGATCCACATCGCCACCCACGTCTACAGGACCTCTTTTCTCTCCCTAGTCGCTCGTTCTGTTGCTCCCTCTCGACAACAAGCAACCACATCCAGATATTCTCCCCCGAAAAGGTGTGGTCGCGGTGCGGCCGTCTGTCCCCAGCCAGGCAAGGAGGTTCCTCATGCGTCTCAGCCTGAGAAACAAGTTCCTAGTCCCGACCTTGGCCCTCATCATCATCGGCATGGGCCTCTCTTCCGTAGTCAGTTTCTTCAACGGCAAGAGCAGCCTGGAAGGGGTGATCAAGAAACAGGTCGAGGAAGTGGCTGCCGCCTCGGCCCGACAGATCTCGTCGTGGTTGACCGAACGGGAGATCAACATCCAGATGCTGGCCGTCCAGGGCTACTTCGTCACCGCGGCCATCAACGCCAGCGAGTTCTTCGTCCAGCGGGTCAATGCCGAGCTCAAGAGCTATCTGAAGAAGTTCCCCTTCTACGAGCTGCTGGCCGTGGTGAACCAAAAGGGTCTCACCGTGGCGGCCTCGCTGGAGAAAGTGGTGAACAAGGTCAACATCAAAGACCGCGGCTACTTCCAAGAGGCTATGAAGGGAAAGACCGCCGTCTCCAAGGTGATCCTCAGTCGCTCTTCAGGACGCCCGGTGGTGGTGGTGGCCGCGCCTCTGAAGCGGGGCAAGGAGATCATGGGCGCCTTCCTGGGCGTGGTGGACCTGGCCGCCTTCACCAAGCACTTCATCGACCCCATTCGGGTGGGCAAGTCGGGATACGTCTATGTGGTCACTGCCCAGGGCAAGATCATCGCCCACCCCAACAAGAACCTGATCCTCAAGATGGACATCAGCAGGTTCGACTGGGGCCGCAAGATACTGGAGACCAAGCGCGGGGTGATCGAGTACGAGTTCCAGGGCAAGCCCCAGATCGCAGCCTATGACGTGGAGAAGAAAAAGGGCTGGATCGTGGTGGCCACGGCCGACCGCAACGAGCTGCTGGCCCCAGTGCGCGAGCTGGGCCTGATCAATGGCAGCATCTCCTTGGTGGTAGTGTTGCTGGGAGCCCTGATCATCTTCCTGGTGGCGCGCTCGGTCACCGGTCCGGTCACCAGCATGATCGCAGAGTTGCTGCAGGGCGCCAGCCAAGTCTCCCTGGCCGCGGAACAGGTGTCCCAGGCCAGCCAGAGCTTGGCCGAAGGCACCAGCCAACAGGCCGCCAGCCTGGAGGAAACCGCCTCCTCCCTGGAAGAGATCGCCTCCATGACCCGCAACAACGCCGAAAACGCTGGCCAAGCCGACGCCCTCATGCGCCAGACCCGCGAGGTCATGAGCCGCGCCCGTGAGTCCATGAAAGAGATGATCTCCTCCATGGAACAAATCAACCAAGCCAGCGAGGAGATCTCCAAGATCGTGAAAAGCATCGACGAGATCGCCTTCCAGACCAACCTGCTGGCCCTCAACGCCGCGGTGGAGGCCGCCCGGGCGGGCGAGGCCGGCGCCGGCTTCGCCGTGGTGGCCGACGAGGTGCGCAATCTGGCCATGCGCGCGGCCGAGGCGGCCAAGAACACCGAGAGCCTCATCCAGACCACGGTGGAGCGGGTCAAGGCCGGCAGCCAGATACTGGAACGCACCGACCAGGAATACCGCGAGGTGGCCACCAACGAGATCAAGGTGGCCGAGCTGGTCGCCGAGATCTCCTCCGCCTCCAAGGAGCAGTCGGACGGCATCGAACAAATCAACAAGGCCGTCTCCGAAATGGACCAGGTCACCCAGCGCAACGCCGCCACGGCAGAGGAGTCCGCCTCCACCTCCGAGGAGCTGAGCGCACAGTCCGAGGTGATGCGATCCACGGTCCAGCGCCTGGCCGCCTTGGTCTCCGGCGCCGAAATCGAGGAAGGCGCCACCTTCACCTTCGTCCAAGAGCCCGAACCAGAAGAAGAGGAAAAGAAGCCGCGGCGCCGCCTGCTGCCCTGGCGCTCGGAGTCCTGAACCGCCTCAAGGAGACACCACCGTGGGTCCAGAGGAATATCCCACCATCCCCGACCAGCGGGACGACGACCTGATCGGACTGGAGGACGCCGAACAGGCCAAACTGGTGGTCTTCATGGCCGGGAACCAGTTCATGGCCATGCGCGACCTCTTGGCCGCCTTCCAAAAGCTCCACCCTGAGATACACCCCATCTTCTGCGAGACTCTGCCCCCAAAGCTGGAACTGAAACAGATCATGGCCGGTGGAGCCCGCTTCCGTGGACGAGTGATCTCCGTACCCCCGGACGTATATACTTGCGTGTCCCGCCAAGGCGTGGAGACACTGGCCTCCGCCGGACTGACCCGACACGAAGACTGCTTCATATACTTGCGCAACCGCCTCACCCTGATGGTCCCGGCCCACAACCCCGCCAACGTCACCCAAGTGCAAGACCTGGCCCGAGCCGAGGTGCGCGTCTCCCAACCCGACCCCGCCGGCGAAGACATCGCCGAATACATCCTGAACATGTATCGCCAAGCCGGAGGCGAGAAGCTGGTCAGGACCATCATGGAAGAAAAACGTGCCGCCGGCACCACCCTGCTCACCACCGTGCACCACCGCCAAACCCCACAACGACTCCTTCAAGGACGCGCAGACGTGGGACCCGTGTGGGCCACCGAAGTGGCCCAAGCCAAACGCCAAGGCCTGGCCCTGGATGGCGTCGAAGTGGGACCAGACCTGGACCAACGAAACCATGTCGCCTACTGGGCCTGCCCCGTCTCCCGCGGCAGAAACCCACAGGCCGGCCAAAAATGGCTCCAATTCCTCACCAGCCCCCAAGCACGTGAAATCTTCCTCCACTATGGCTTCACTCCTGCTTGAGGGAGGCGGCCAGGGGGGAAACCCCTTTCTTTTTCCAAAGAAAGGGG
>MTPE01000337.1 GCA_002011835.1 Desulfarculaceae bacterium JdFR-95
GGTGCCGTGGCGGCGGGCGAAGGCCCGGGCGCGGCGGCGCAGGGCGGCCTGGAAGCGGGTGGGACTGCGGCCGGCGGCGAGCTGGAAGTGGGGATGCACCAGGCCGGCGCCGGCGGGCATCATGTAGTTCCAGTTCACCGAGGCGAAGCGCATCCCCCCGGCCAGGCGGCGGAAGGCATCCCGGGCCAGCAGGAGGCCGTCGGCCAACTGGCGCGCGGTGAAGTCTCCGGGCGGCAGGTAGTGCTCGCGGGTGAGCACCAGGACCGCGTTCATGGCCTCGTAGGGGAAGGCGTTGGGGAACAGCGTGGCCTCGCCGCGGCTCAGGCGTCCCGCCGGCACCTCCTCGGGCAGGAACCGGGCGCACATGTGGGGGATGTTCTCCGGGCAGAAGGGGCACTTGAGCGCCGCGGCCCGCTTCAGGAACAGGCTGTGGTCGATGGGGCCCAAGGGACGGGCGCGGAACTGGAGTATGCGGGCCACGTGTCCGGTGAGTGGGTCTTCCCGCACCTGGATCTCCAGGTCGCGCCGCTCAAAGCCGTGGAAGGGGTCCAGAAAGGCGGTATGGCGGCGCGTGACACGGAAGCGCAGGCTCATGTTCCTTCTCCGGGCTGGGGAGGGCCTCACACGGCCTCGGGTTCCGTCTGGGGCGGCCCTCGGTCAGCAGGATGGGGCCTTGTCCGTCAGCTCGCCGGCCAGGGCGCGGCGGTGGATCTCCAGCGCGGTGCGTGCGCCCTCGCGGGTGGCGTCGCCCATCAGGGAGGGGGACAGGGCGTCGCCGATGAGGAAGATGGCGTCCACCTTGGTCTCCAGGGCCAGGAACAGCTCCTCGTTGGGGCGCGCACCCAGGGCGGCCACGAAGGTGTCCAGGGGACCCACGTCGGTGGGCCGCCGGCTGCCGTCCGGGGCGATGTGCAGGAAGCTGACCCGGTCGCGGTAGAGGCGGCGCACCAGGGCGCGCACGTAGCGGCGCACCTTGTACTCGCCCAGTTCGCGGCGCAGCCAGTAGCGCCGGGCCGGTCCCAGGTCGGCCCCGATGTTGAGGCCCAGCTCGATGATGCACACCTCGTGGCCGCGGGAGGCCAGGTAGTGGGCCACCTCGCTGCCCAGGTTGCCTCCACCCAGCACTGCCACCCGCTTGCCCACCTGGGCCCGGCCGGCCAGCACCTCGCGGGCGGTCACCACCGGGGCCTCGCCGACACCGGGCAGGTTGGGCATGACCGGCTCCGAGCCGGTGGCCACCACCACCGCCTGGGGCTGGAGGCGGCACACCTCCTCCACCGTGGCCTTGGTGCCGGTACGCACCTCCACCGAGGGCAGCCTCTCCAGGGCGTGGCGGTAGAAGTCCACCAGGCGCAGGAACTCGTCCTTGCCCGGAGGCTGGGCGGCCAGGCGCACCTGTCCCCCCAGCTCGTCCGCCGCCTCCAGGAGGGTGACCTGGTGGCCCAGCTCGCCCAGGGTGCGGCTGGCCTCCAGGCCGGCCAGGCCGCCGCCCACCACCACCACCCGGGCCGGCTTCTCGGCGGGGGTCAGTTCTTTCTGTTCGCCCTCCAGGCCCACCCAGGGGTTGGCCACGCAGTTGATGGCCTGGCCCATGAGCACGCGGTCGATGCAGCCCTGGTTGCAGCCGATGCAGGGCCGGATCTCCTCCTCGCGGCCCTCGCGGCTCTTGACCAGCCACAGGGGGTCGGCCACGAAGGCCCGGCCGCAGGCCACCAGGTCCACCATCTCCAGGCCCAGCTCGGCCTGGGCCGCGGTGCGCATGCGTCCCACTCCGGCCACGGGCACCTCCACCGCCTCGCGCACCGCCGCGGCCGCGGCCAGGTGGGTGCCGGGCGGGCTGGGCAGGGGGGGCACCACCATGTGAGGCGTCTCATAGACACCGCCGGTGACCGAGAACAGGTCCACCCCCGCCTCCTCCAGGATGACGGCGATACGGGCCGCCTCCGGCGGGGTCAGTCCCCGGCGTACGTGGTCGTGGCCGGAGAGGCGGAAGGCCAGGATGGGCTCGGGTCCCATGGCCCGGCGCACCGCCTCCACCAGCTCGCGGGCGAAGCGGGCCCGCCGCCGGGGCCCTCCGCCGTAGGCGTCCTGGCGCTGGTTGCAGTAGGGGGTGAGGAACTGGTGCACCAGGTACTCGTGGGCGCCGTGGATCTCCACCCCGTCNAAGCCGGCCTCCACCGCCCGGGCCGCGGCGCGGGCNAAGCACTCCACCATGGCCTCGATCTCCAGGGTGGTCATGGCCCGGGGGGTGGTCTTGGAGGTGGGACCGCGCAGGGCGCTGGGGGCCAGAGGCTCGCCCACCAGGCGGGGATGGGCGTTGCGCCCGCCGTGGATGAGCTGCAGCACCGTGACCACGCCCTCAGCCTTGATCACCTGGGCTAGGCGGGCCAAGCCCTCCAGCATGGAGTCGTCGTGGTTCATGAGGTGGTGTTCGATGACCCGGCCCGAGGGATGCACGCAGGCCGCCTCCACCACCAGCAGTCCGGGCTGGCCGGCGGCGCGGGCCTGGTAGTAGTCGAGCATGACCTGTGTGACCCGGCCCTTGGCGTCGGCCAGGTTGGTGCCCATGGAGGGCATGATCACCCGGTTGGGCAGGCGGTGCCGCCCCACCTTGACGGGGCTGAACAAGCGCGGGTAGGCACTCATGAACGCTAACCTCCAGAGGTCGTGAGACAGACTACCGAACTCAGCCTTCCACCTCCTGTGTCTCCCCCGCGGGTATCAGACGGGGGCTCTCGGGGAGGACGAAGTCGCTGATGCTCTGGTTGAGGCGTTGGGCGGTGGCGGCCAGGTTCTCGGCCGCGGCCGCGGTCTGCTCCACCAGGGCCGCGTTCTGCTGCACCGCCTGGTCCATCATGGCGATGGCCTTGTTTATCTCGTCGATGCCCGTGGCCTGCTCCTGGCTGGCGGCGCTGATCTCGGCCACGGTGTCGGCCACCGCCTGTACGTTGGCGATGATCTCCTTGAGCAGCCGGCCGCTGGCCGCCACCAGCTCGTTGCTCTCCTCCACCTTGGAGACGCTCTCGGTGATCAGCGCCTGGATCTCCTTGGCCGCCGCCGCGGAGCGTCCGGCCAGGTTGCGCACCTCGCCCGCCACCACCGCGAAACCCCGGCCCGCCTCGCCCGCCCGCGCCGCCTCCACCGCGGCGTTGAGCGCCAGCAGGTTGGTCTGGAAGGCGATCTCGTTGACCACGTTGATGATCTCGCTGATCTTCTTGCTGGAGGCGGTCACCTCCTCCATGGCGGCCACGGTGCGCTCCACCTCCCGGCCGCCCTGGGTGGCCATCTCGGCGGTCTTGCGGGCCAGTTGGTTGGCCTGGCTGGCGTTGTCCGCGCTTTGTTTCACGCTGCCGGTGAGCTCCTCCACCGCGCTGGCGGTCTGTTCGATGGCGCTGGCCTGCTGTTGGGTGCGGTCGGCCAGGTCCTGGTTGCCGGCCGAGATCTCCTGGGAGCCGCCGGCCACCACCCCGGCCTCCTCCCGAATGGTGGACACCTTCTCCTGCCAGGCCGCGCGCAGGCTCTGCAGGGCCCGGGCCACGTCTCCGATCTCGTCGTTGGGCAGCACCTGGTGGGAATAGTCACGCAGATCACCCTGGGCCAGGAGGTTCACGTCCTCCACCACCGCCATCAGCGGCCGGATGACCCGCGCCTGCACCCACCACAGCGTGAGCACGAACACCGCCACCGCGATGCCCAGGCCCACCAACAGCACCACCATCAGCATGAGCACCTTGGCGCGGGCCGCCTCGGCATACATGCCCACGGCCCGGTTCATCTCCTTGAGCAGGGTCAGGTTGCGCGCCGCCAAAAGCTCCAGGGCCTTCTGGGCCTCGAGACCCTGGCCCTGGTTACGGGCCACGGTCTGCACCGCCTGGTAGAAGGGCCGCCACAAGTCCTGCACCTTCAAGAGCTGGGCGCGGATGGCCTCGTCCTCAGTGGGGGGCAGGCCCAGCTCGGCGTCGCCGTCGATCAGGCCTTTGAGCGAACGGTCGAACAGCTTGGCCGTGGCCAGAAGCTGGGCGCGCAGCTTGTCCGTGTTCCGGGTGGCACGGGAGAGGATCAGGGCCTCCTTGGTCATCTTCTGGGTGAGCATGCGCTGGCGGCCAGCGATGTTCACCACCAGGCCGTCGGACTCCTGCTGCTTGAGCAAGCCGATGGCCGCCGCCACCAGGGCGGCCAAGATGAGCAGCATGACCCCCAAGGCGATCATAATCTTGTAGCGGATGGACAGAGAGCGTTGTTGGCTCACGACTCCAGCTCCTTTGTCCAGGAAACTAGGAACCCGTGGCAAGGATAGCATGTATGCTCTACCTCTGACCAGGGGTATGCCCGGCCGGCACCCCTTGCCCTTCCCTCACCCGGCGGTGTATCTTGCCCTCATGAGCGAGCCCACCCCACCCCCGGTGCTGGACGACGAGCAGGCCATCGCCCGCCTGAGGAGCCGCCCCCGCCCCTGGGCCGAGGACTACCTGGCCATGTACTCCTCCTGGCTGGAGGGCATCACCACCAGCCCCTGGCTCATGAGCCTGCCCCTGGACGACCACATGGTCCACCGCGGCGACGGGGTGTTCGAGGCGGTCAAGTGCGTGGCCGGCCGCCTCTATCAATGGGAGGCCCACCTGGCCCGCCTGTGGCGCTCGGCCGCGGCCATCGCCCTGAGGCCTCCGTTGAGCCGCCAGGAGCTGACCCGTGTGGCCGTGGCCGTGGTTCGGGCCGGGGGGCACCCCGACTGTCTGGTGCGCATCTTCCTCAGTCGGGGGCCGGGCGGCTTCACCACCAATCCCTACGAGTGCCCCACCCCCGGCCTCTATCTGATCGCCACTCGCCTGCATCCCCCCCCGCCCCAGGCCTACACCCAGGGAGTGGAGGTGGGTATCACCTCGGAGGTGATCTTCCCCTTGCCCGGGGTGAAGAGCTGCAACTACCTGCCCAACGTGCTCCTCAAGCGCCTGGCCGTGGACCGGGGCTGGGACTTCGCCATCGGCCTGGACCCCGACGGCAACCTGGCCGAGGGCTCCACCGAGAACATCGCCCTGGTGGACCGAGGGGGACGCCTGGTGGCGCCGGCGCCGGGACACATCCTGGAGGGCATCACCCTCACCCGCTGCCTGGCGCTGGCCCGGAGGCTGGTGGACCAGGGCCTGCTCCAGGGCGTAGAGCGCCGGGTGCTGTCGGTGGAAGACCTGCGCACGGCGCGGGAGGCCATGCTCCTGGGCACCACCCTGGACGTGCTGCCGGTCACCCGCCTGGAGGGCAGGCCCCTGGGCGACGGCCAGGTGGGACCCGTGGCCCGCGCCCTGGGCCGGCTCCTGGAGCAAGACATCCGCCACAACCCCCAGGCCTCCACCCCCGCCCTGGACTGACCGCACCACGCGAGCCCCTCTCCACCCCGTCTGCGCCCGGCGCAGGCGGGAGGGCCCGGCCGCCCCGCCAGGCCACACCCCAAGGAACCGGCGGGACCAGGCGAAAAAACACTCAAGACCGGGGCGATCCCTTCCGATAGGTCTAATGAGACCGGCGGCCCGGGAACCCCGCCGGTAGCAGGAAAATCCGGGGAGTGGTTCCAGGAGAGGGGACCGAAACGCGTCCTGGCCTCTCCCCCCAGAGTGCCGCGGCGGAAGGGAACCCCGCCGCTCGTAAAGACCCAAGGAAGGGAGTGACACCGTGAGCCAAAGAGGGGACTGGATCGCCAACTGCCTGCCCGACCGCGTGGAACGCATCGCCGCCGCCAGCATCTACCACCTGGAGGTCGGCCCGCCCCGCCCCAATCAGATGCAGACCCTGGAGGATCTCCTGGCCAAAGGTATGGTAGGGCTGTACCGCGTGGGCAAGAAGTCCGAGGCCGAGATCAAGGCCGGACAGGCCCGCTACCTGGCCGAGTCTCCCTTTGCCCCCGCGCCGGGTGTACTGCGCCACTACCTGGGCCCCTTGGCCTCTGGTGGCTCCGGCTAGACNTCGAGTCCGTCAGCAAGCGTACGCAAAAAAGCCGCCCCCGCCGGAGCCACTCCGGCCCGGGACGGCTGCGTGGTCACACATTGCGCCAACCCGAGTGGTGCGCGACCCTGCCCTCCTCACGTCCTGGGCAGGCCGCNTCTACCTCCGCCCAGGGACATNCCCGCGAAGGCTAGAAGGAAGAAGCCATGGCCGCCACTTCGCTGGCGGTGAGCACCTTGTCGATGTCCAAGAGTATCTTGACCTTGTCGCCCACCTTGGCCATGCCGAGGATGAAGGCGGTGTCCAGCGACACCCCGAAACTGGGGGTGGGCTCCACGTCGGCGGCCTTGACGTCGGCCACCTCGTTGACCCGGTCCACCACGATGCCCATCTGCAGGGTGGTGCCCTCGCTGGCCACCTCCACCACGATGACACAGGTGCGGTCGTCGGGTTCCTTGTAGGGCAGCCCGAACTTGAGCCGCAGGTCCACCACCGGGATCACCTTGCCCCGCAGGTTGATCACGCCCAGTACGAAGTCCGGGGTCTTGGGCACGGGGGTGATTTCCATCATGCCGATGATTTCCCGCACCCGCAGGATCTCCACGCCGTATTCTTCGTCGGCGAGATCGAAGGTGAGGTATTTCCCTGCGATCCGTTCGGCCAAGCTGGTGCTGGTTTCCTTGGCTTGCGCCTCGCTCATGGGAGTTCCTCCACCGATAATGACAGGATACTCTATTATGACAGACCCTTCCCCCCCTCCGCAAGCGCCGCCCCTCTCCCGGCCTCAGGCCCCGGGAGGCTCCAGGGGCAGGGAGGCGGTGAGCACGAAGCCCTCTCCCTTGGGGGCCGAGCCCACCGAGAGGTAACCACCGTGGGCCTCGGCGATACGACGCGAGCGCAACAGCCCCAGCTCGGGTCCGAAGCTCTTGCCGGCCAGGGCGTCGTCCTCGGCNGGCTCACTGCGTCCGGGTCCGAACACGGTGAACACCGCCCGCTCACCCCGCCGGGCCAGGTGTACGTGCAGGGTCTTGTCCGGGGGTGAGAGCAGGTGGGCGCCATAACCCACCATGAGCCGTAGCATGCTCACCAGCCCCGCCCGATCCCCCCGCATGGGCAGAGGTGCTTCGGGCAGGTGCCAGCGGATGGCCGGCAGGGGGCGGCTCAGGTTGGAGGGCGGGTCCTCCTGCAGGGAGCGGCTCACCTCCCGCACCAGGTCCAACAGTTCCAGTTGCTGGTAGCGGGGACGGTAGGGGGTGGTCACGGCCAGCATCTCCGAGAGCACCTGGTCCAGACGCGCGGCCTGACTGAGCAAGACCTGGGCATACTGCCGGGCGCGCTCGTCAGCCCCCGCGGTCATCTCGGCCAGACGGCGGGCGAACCCCCCCACGCTCATGAGAGGGTTGCGTATCTCGTGCGCCACCGCCTCCAGGGTGTCCACCATGGTCTCCTCGCGCACCCGCGCCACCTCCGGCGCCTGCTTCGGGGCCTCGCCCCCACCCCGCACCACCTGCTGCAGGGCCGGGGCCATCTGGGTGGACAGACGGCTCAGGGCCTGGTTGGCCTTCTCCATGATGGCCAAGAGGTCGGCCTCGCGGTTCAGCTCTATGTCCAGGGCCTGGGCGGCCTCGCCCACGTAGTCCAGGGTGGAGGCCAGCACCTGGTTCACCCGCTCGTCCTCCAGTCCGAACCACAGCCGTGCCACGCGGTAGATGTCGGCCAGGTTCACCTGGGGCAGGAAGAAGGCCTCGGTGGCGCGGCGGGCGAAGTCGGTCACCCGGACCAAGGGCGGGGCCTGTCGGGCCTTGGCCTCCTCCACCACCTGCTGGCACTCCACCAGAAGCGCAGGCAGACCCCAGTCGGACAACACCTGGCGTCCCACCTGGCGGTGGTCCACCCCCACCCGCGTCCGTTCCCAGGCCAACTGCTCGGCCAAGGAGGCGCCGAAACCGGGGAAGCCCTCTCTCTCCCCCTCCTCCAGCACCACCAACAGGATGGGCAGGCCCAGCTCCAGCAACAGCCCGGCCACGAAGGCCTCCTCGCTCTCGGCCAGGCTCAGAGTGCGGGCGATCTCTCGCGCCATCACCGCTCGGTGCAGGGAGGAGCGCCAATAGAGATAATAGTCCTGGTCGCCCCTCTTGAGGGGCAGGGTGTCGCGCAGGCTGATGGACAGGGCCATGATGCGCACCTCGCGCAGGCCCAACAGCACCACCGCCCGCGAGACGCTGGTGATCTCGTCCTCGCTGCGCCGCAACACCGGGCTGTTGACCAGGCGCAACAGACGCGCCACCAGCCCCGGGTCCTGCTCGATGATCTTCTGCAGGTCGCTGGCGCTGGTGGTATCGTCGGCAGCCAGCTCCACCAGGCGCACCGCCAGGGGCGAGAGGCTGGGCACCGCCCCAGACTCCCTCACCCGGGCCAGGATCTCGGCCGCCTTGTCCCCGCCGCTCATGGGCCTCCCCCGCTGCTGACCAGATGTGCGATGTGTGAAAGTATGTTACCACGGCCGCTGCGGCCCTGACCACCTGCCCCCCTCAAGGCTGCGCCCGCCCACTCCAGGCGGTATGCTTTACCAGAACCATGCGCTACGAAGGACCCATATACCGCCCGCCCTCGGAGGCCGACAGCCTGCTGGTGCAGGCCACGGTGGGCTGCCCGCACAACAAGTGCTCGTTCTGCATGGTGTACAAGAAGGGGCCCGCTTTTCGGGTGCGG
>MTPE01000403.1 GCA_002011835.1 Desulfarculaceae bacterium JdFR-95
GCGGGACTTGCCCCCCTGCAAGTCCCGTGACGGGCGGGGTGGGTGGGCGGGTAGGGCCTCCGAGACGCAAGGAAACCGCGCCGGAGTTGTCGGCTCAGCTCAGGATGGTGAAGGTCTGGTCCATGCCCAGGGTGTAGCGCTCCAGGATCTCGCGCACGCGGGCGTTGGTCTTGAGCGGGCTGGGTCCCAGGCTGCGGGCCAGCTCGCGGGCGCGCTCCACCTCGGCCATCACCTCGCTGGTCATGGCCGGCGCCACTCCGGCCGAGGCCAGGCGCTGGGGTTCCATGCCCGCCTCGGCCAGCAGGTGTTGCAGGTGGGCCACGCGGAAGGCACTCCAGATGTTGCCGCTCTGGGACTGGCAGGCGTCGGACAGGCAGGCCAGCACCAGCACCAAGTCGAAGCCTTCGCGCAGGGCGCGCAGGATGAAGTCCGGGTCGATGCGGCCGGCGCAGGGCACCTGCACCAGGCGTACGTCTTCGGGCCAGGCGGCACCGGCCAGCTTGGCCGCGTGGATGGCGCGCAGGGCCGAGTTGGCGCAGGCCAGGACCAGCACCTCGGGCGGGGGGGCCTCGGCGCGGAACTCGCGGGCCGGGGTGAGGGCGGCCTTGATCTCGGACTGGTAGCGCTGGTCGTCGGCATTGAGGATGGTTATGGCGTCCATGGGGCATTCGGCGGCGCAGGTGCCGCAGCCGGTACAGACCAGAGGGTTGGCAAAGGGGCGGCGTTCGCGGCGGCTCATGGCCCCCTGGGGACAGACACGCACGCAGGTCAGGCACAGGGCGCAGCGCCGCCGGTCCACCACCACCCGCGCTTCCTCCAGCTCCACCTCGCCCCGGCGCAGCAGGCGGCGTACCACGGCCAGGGCCTGGCCCACCTCGTCCAGGGTCGCCTCCAGGGTGAGTGAGCCGCGGGCCGGGCCCACCACCATCACCCCTCCCCGGGGCGAGAACACCGGCAGGGCGGCCACGGCCTCGGGCTGGAGGGATCCGTCGCGGGCCACTTCCAGCCCCAGGATGCGGGCCAGGTGGCGGTAGTCCGCATCCGGTGCGGGCCGCCGGTCCACGGCCAGCAGGTCGAACTCCTGCAGCAGCTCCCGATCCAGGACCTCCTCCTGGTAGGCCACGCGCAGGGCCTCGTCGCTCACCTCCAGGCGGGGGCGGCTGTGGGTGAACTTCACGAACACCACCCCTTCACCTCGCACCTGCTGGGTCAGCTCCTCCAGGCCCGGTGCGGCCACCTTGGCGTTGGTGGTGAACAGCACCACCTGCTCGGCGCCGTGGCCCAACAGCTTGCTTCCCGCCAGGCAGGCGGCGCGCAGCTGTTGGGGTCCGGCTTCCGCCTGCAGGCCCAAGAAGATGGCCACCCGGGGGTTGGCACGGCCGGCCACCTTGGCCAGGTGGGGGGGCGAGTCGGCCAGCATGACCAGCTCCTCCAGGGAGATCACCCGGCCGGAGTCGGGCAGGGGTGCATAGTTGAGCGCTTGCGGCGGTCCCTGGGCCACGATCACGGCCCCCACCTCGCGGCGGTGTACGCGGCGTTGACGGTCGCGCAGGACCACCTGGAAGTGGCCGGCCTGACCCAACAGGGCCAAGATCTCGCCCTGGCGCATGATCTCCACCGCGGCCTGGTCCTTGAGCTGCCGGGCCAGCTCTTGGGCCTGGGTGCCGGCCTCCTCGCCCAGGAGAGGCTCGGGCGGGGCCAGGCGCTGCTGGGGGGTGACCAGTAGTGCCTGGTAGCCGCCCTCGATCAGGCTGTGGGTGGCCAGCAGGGCGGCCAGGCCGCTGCCCACCACCAGGACCCGGGTGGAGACCGCCTGGGTGAGGCGCTCGGTCACCTGGCTGCGGCTGGCCGCGGCCAGGGCCTGGCAGAGGGCGAACTGGGCGCCCGGATCCACCTGGCACTGGCCCAGGCCCCTTTCCGGTCGGCGGCACAGGTCCAGGATGGTCACCTGCTGGGGGCGGAAGCCGGCCTGGGCCAAGGCGTGACCCAGGGGTCCGGTGGGTTCGGCCAGGGGGCAAGCCCCCAGCACGATGGCGTCCAGGTCGTGCTCGCGGGCGATGCGGGCCAGGGCCTGGGCGCCCTGGCTGTGGCAGGCCTGGGTGATCTCCCATACCCCGGCCCCGAAGGAGCTGCCCTCGGCGGTCCAACGCAGGCGCTTGAACTCCAGGGAATCGCTGGGGCCGCTGGCCCCTTGGCAGAGGAACACCCCCACGCGAGCCGGACTGGCCATGTCAACACTCCTCCAGGTAGTGCAAGGTCTGTTGGGCGGCGCGGCCGGCGCTGGCGATGGACTCGGCCACGTCCATGGGGCCACAGGCGGTGCCCGCCAGGAACACCCCCTGTCCGTCCTGGGTCAGAGGGGTCAGGAAGCCGAAGGCGTCTTGGCCCAGCCCCAGGGCTTGGGCGGTGTCGCGGTTGTCCCCTGCCGGGGCGATGCCCACCGACAGCACCACCAGGTCGAAGGCCTCGGCCACTGGGGTAGCGCCGGGGGCGGGCTGATATTCCAAGATCACCCGACCCTCGGGGCCGGGGGCAGCGCCATAGGGCATGGACCGCACCAGGTGCAGCTCCTCGCGGGCCGCGGCCAGGAACTGATCGAAGGCGTGGGCGAAGCTCTGCAGGTCCATGTAGAAGACCCACACCTCGACCCCGAAGCGGGACCGCAGGCGCCGGCCCAGGCGCAGGGCATAGCCGCAGCAGACCCGGGAACAGTAGTTGTTGCCACCGCGCTGGCGCGAGCCCACACACTGCAGGAAGGCCACCCGCTGGGGCTGGGCGCCGTCGCTGGGGCGAGCGGGCCGACCCCGGGTGCGGAGCTGCTCCTCCAGCTCCATGGCCGTGACCACGTTGGGCACCACGCCGTAGCCCCAACGGGTCTGCTGGGCGGCGGGAAAGGGTTGGAAGCCAGTGGCCACGATCACCGCGTCCACACGCAGTTCTTCCTCCTCGTTCTGGCGGGAGAGGTCCACCGCCTCCTCGGGGCACACGTCGCGGCACATGGCCTTGGCCTGGTCGCGNAAGTAGAGGCACACCAGCGGGTCGATGGCCAGTCGCGGCANGTCGCCGGGCAGATGGGGCGCCACCAGGGCCCCGGGCTGGGGCAGGTGTCCAGGCACACCCCACATCCGCTGCAAGCCTCGGGGTCGATGTAGGCGGGGCGGGTGTCCAGGCGCAGGCGCCAGCCGCGNCCCTCGCGCCGGGCNTCCACCAGGCGGCTGCGGCGGCGGATNTGGATGCGCGGGTGGGTCAGCACCCGGGCCAGGCGTTCCTCGGCCAGGCAGCCGTTGCACTTCAGGCACTGGTCCGTGGCCTTACAGGTGAGCAGGGCCGCGTGCCCCCCGATGAACTCGCCCTTCTCGATCAGCTCCACCGCCACGCCCAGCTCGGCCAGCTCCAGGGCGGCGCTCACCCCGGCGATGCCTGCCCCCAGCACGGCCACACTCTTGTCTGCCAGCTTCACGGCAAGCCTCCCGGTGCCTAGCGCCCACAGGCGGTGAGTAGCGCCTCCAGGGCCTCGGGGTCCTCGGGCGCGGACAGGTGTACCCCCTTGGCGCTGGTGCCCTTGAGCTCCTCGATCAAGGCCGCGGCCCGGCTGGCATCCATCTCCGCCCCAACCTCCACCCCGGCCAGGATGGGCACCTCCGCGGCCTCGCCGCCGGCCTGCTCGCGAAAGCGGTCCACTGCCGCGGCCTCGTCCAGGGGCAGGGTGATGAAGAAGCGNGCGCCNGCNCCCAGCTTCTTGCGGAACTTGACCAACTGCGGCTCCAGGGGNCTGGCCTGGGGGGCGCAGGTGGCGCCGGCCAGCAGCCGGGGCGCGCTCTCCAGGGCGTTACCGGCCAGGTCGCGGCCCTGGTTCAGCTCGGCAGCCAGTTGCAGGGCCTGCACCGAGTCCAGGTCGTACACCGGCATGGCCCCGGGGTGGTCGCCCAGGGTGGGGTGGTCACCACTGACCACCAGCAGACTCTCCACTCCCGCCGCGGCCAGGGCCAGCATCTCCGAGGTGAGCCCCAGGCAGTTGCGGTCGCGGCAGGTGAGGGTCACGATGAGGGCGTAGTCCACCGCCTCACGCAGGCGCCCGGCCAGGGCCACCGGCGCCAGACGCGCCCGCGCCCCCAGGTTGTCCGACAAGACCAGGGCGTCCACCCGGCCGGCCAGGGCTGCGGCCCGCTCCTCCTGGACCGTGGTGTCCACCCTCTTGGGCGGGTGCAGCTCCACCGTGACCACGAAGTCCTTGGCCTCCAACACTTGGGCAAAGCTAGTCATGGACGCTATACCTCCGCTCGTAGGCCGGGTGGGTCTGGCGGAGCGAGAGCATGCGCGCGTGGTCCCGCGGCGGCTGGATGGCCACCAGGTTGTCCAGCCGCCCGGTGGCCTCCAGGCGCTGCCAGATCAGGGTCCACACGCAGTCGCGCTCCGGGTCGGTCTCGCACTTGCCCTCCCGGGTNCCCCCGCAGGGGCCGTTGAGCATGCCCTTGGGACACAGGGTGACCGGACAGATGCCGCCGGTGAGGCTGAGATAGCACTGCCGGCAGGCCCGNCACTTGGCGTCCCATACCNCCACCGCGGTGTTCACCCCGATCATGGTGGTGTCCACCCCCGGCCAGNACCGGCACCTGGGCGTAGCGCTGGGCCAAAAACTGTATGCCCGCACCACAGGCCAAGGACAACAGGGCGTCGCAGCCCTCCACCCGCTCGGCCANCTCGTCCAGGAACTCCATGTCGCACTGCCGCTCCAGGCACGCGGTCTCGAACACCTGCTCCCGNCCCTCCAACTGGGCNGCCATGTCCAACTGCGCGGCCAGGATGCCGGCCTCCTTCTCNCCCCCGGCCAGGCACACCGCCACACAGGTGCCACAGCCCACCACCAGCACCCGCCGGAAGTCCCTGACCGCCGCCTTGATCTCCTCGAAGGGCTTTCGCTTGGCTATGATCATGTCTCGTTTCTCCCCGGCCGCTGCCAGCGGCCGACACGCCACCTTGCGCTCGGATTACCCTGCCTCAGCCCCCGTTTCGCCAGCGTGCCGCCAGCTTGCGCAAGGGGTTGGCGCCCAACTCATAGGCGCGGCGGACCATGTTTTCCACTGCCTCCGCCCACTTGGGCGCATCCGAGGCGCCGATGTGGAACATCTCCAGGCGCTCGCCCCCCAGGCCCAGCTCGTCCAGCAGGGCCTTGGCGTGCTCCACCCGCTCCTTGGCCCGCAGGTTGCCTTCCAGGAAGTGGCAGTCGCCCACCTCGCAGCCCGAGACCATCACCACGTCGGCCCCGGCCCGGAAGGCCTCCAGCAGGTAGAGCACGTCCACCTTGCCGGTGCACAACAGCTTGACCACCCGCACGTTGGGCGGGTACTGCAGGCGCATGGAGCCGGCCATGTCCGCCGCGGTGTAGGTGCAGTAGGTGCAGACCAAGGCCAGCACCCGCGGCTCGTATCTCTCGCTCATGCTCCCCTACCCGCGGCGCGGCGCCTCGCGGGCCGCGCGCGAAATGGGCAAGGCCCCGTTGTGCCTCAAGCCCCCTCCCCGTCCGCGATCCAGTCCCACAGGGCGGTGGCCTTGGCCAGGATCTGGGCGTCGGTGAAGTGCTGCAGGGTTATGGCCTTGCCGGGACATTCCGCGGCACAGGCCCCACAGCCGTAGCACTTGGCCGGGTCGATGTAGGCGACGCTGTCCCGGATGCGGGGTACGCCGTAGGGGCAGGTACGCACGCAGGTGAGGCAGGCCGCACAGCGTTCCTCGTCTACCACCGCCACCACGCCGCCCACCTGGATCTGGCGTCGGGACAGCACCGTGGCGGCGCGAGAGGCGGCGGCCTTGGCCTGGGCGATCNCCTCCTCGGCCGGCTTGGGGCCGTGGGCGCCGCCGGCCACGAACCAGCCCGGGGCCACGAAGTCCACCGGGCGCAGCTTGAGGTGTGCCTCCATGAAGAAGCCGTCCGCGTCCAGGGGCAGCTTCAGGCTGGAGGCCAGCTCCTCGCTGCCTTCCTGGGGCCGCACCGCCGCGGCCAGGGAGACGATGTCGGCCTTCAGTTCCATCTCCGCCTGCAGGCCCAGGTCCCACACCCGGACCGTCACGCCCTGGTCTCCGGGTTCCACCTGGGGGGGCTGCTGGGGGTCGAAGCGCAGGAAGTGCACACCCTTTTCCCGCGCCTCCTTGTAGTAGAGCTCCTTGAGGGAGTAGGTACGCAGGTCGCGGAAGCAGATGGCCACTTCGCAGTCGGGCCGCAGCTCCTTGATGCGCAGGGCGTTGGCCACGGCCTGGGAGCAGCACACCCGGCTGCAGTAGGAGTGCTCCGGTTCGCGGGAGCCCACGCACTGGATCATGACCACGCAGTCCACGCCCTCCAGGGCCGCGGCCCCCTCTTCCCACAGGCGCTGGTGCAGGCTCAGGTGGGTGGTGATGCGCGGGTCGCGGCCGAAGGCGTATTCCTGGGGGGTGTATTCCCTCGCCCCCACCGCCACCACGGCCGCACCGTGCACCACCTCCTGGCGTTGCTCCCCGCTGCGGATCACCGAGACCAGGGAGCCCACGTGCCCGGAGGAGGAGACCAGTTCGCTGGACAGGTGTACCTGGATCAGGGGGTGCTGGTTGACCCGCTCCACCAGCCGCTCCACCTCCTCGGCGATGGGGAAGCCCTCCAGGGAGCGGTGCAGGCGCCGGGCCAGGCCGCCCAGTTGTTCGCTGCGTTCCACCAGGTGGGTGCGGAAGCCCATCTCGGCCAGGGTGAGGGCCGCGGTGAGCCCGGCCAGGCCGCCGCCGATCACCACCGCCGACTGCTCCACCGGCACCGGGAACTGGTGTAGGGGCGCCAGTACCGCCGCCCGGGCCACCGACATCCGCACCAGGTCCTTGGCCTTGTCCGTGGCCTCGGCCTTCTGGTCCTGGTGCACCCAGGAGCACTGGTCGCGGATGTTGGCCATCTCGAACAGATAGGGGTTGAGCCCGGCCCGGCGCATGGTGTCGCGGAACAGGGGCTCGTGGGTGCGCGGGCTGCAGGAGGCCACCACCACCCGGTTCAGCTTCTTCTCCTGGATCAGCTCGGCCATGCGCTTCTGGCTGTCGGTGGAGCAGGTGAACACGAAGTCGCGCGCATCCACCACCCCGGGCAGCCCCCGGGCGTATTCCACCACCGCGGGCACGTCCACCACCCCGGCGATGTTGATGCCGCAGTGGCACACGAACACCCCGATGCGCGGTTCCTCGCCGTCCACCGGGCGCTCGGGGGGATAGTCGATCACCGTGACCTCGCTGCCCCGGGCCGGAGCCAACAGCGCCCCCGCCTCGGCCGCGGCCCCCGAGGCCTGCATCACCGTGTCGGGGATGTCGCGCGGGGCCTGGAAGACGCCGCAGACGAACACCCCCGGGCGGCTGGTGAGCAGGGGGTTCAGGCCCTGGCGCTGGCTGAAGCCGAAGCGGTCGGTCTCCACCCCCAGGCGGGCGGCGCACTCCACCCCCTGGGGATGGGGCACCAGGCCCACCGACAGCACCAGCATGTCGAAACGCTCCTCCACCGGCCGTCCCTGGGGGTCCAGGTAGGTGACGAGCAGGTCGCCGCTGGCCGGGTCCTCGATCACCCGCGAGGGGATGCTGCGCACGTAGCGCACTCCGCGCTCGTCGCGTGCCCGCTCGTAGTAGCGGTCGAAGCCCTTGCCCTGGGCGCGCACGTCCATGTAGAAGATGGTGGCCTCCAGGCCCGGGACGTGCTCCTGGGCGATGATGGCCTGCTTGGCCGCGTACATGCAGCACACGTAGGAGCAGTAGTCACGCCCGATGGCCGAGTCGCGGGAGCCCACGCACTGTATCCAGGCCACCCGCTTGGGCTCCTTGCCGTCGCCGGGCCGTTGCAGGTGGCCGGCATAGGGGCCGCTGGCGCTGTTGATGCGTTCGAACTCCAGGCTGGTGACCACGTTGGCGTAGCGGCCGTAGCCGAACTCGGGCCGGCCCTGCTCGGGATCGAAGATCTGGAACCCCGGGGACAGCACCACCGCCCCCACCGTGAGGGTGAGCTCCTCGGGCTCCATCTCGTGGTGTATGGCCTCCGCCTGGCACACCTTGAGGCAGCGGTTGCAGCCCACGCACTTGTCCTTGTCGATGGCATAGGCGCTGGGGATCGCCTGGGGGAAGTGGCGATAGATGGCCTTGCGCCGGTTCAGGCCCTGGTTGAACTCGGCCGGCACCTTCACCGGACAGGCCTTCTCGCAGGCGCCGCAGCCGGTGCAGGCCTGCTCGTCCACGAAGCGGGGCTGGCGCCGCAGCTTGGCGGTGAAGTGCCCTGGCTCCCCCTCCAGGGACAGCACCTCGGTGCGGCTGAGAATCTGGATGTTGGGGTTGGAGGCCACCTCGATCAGCTTGGGGGAAATCATGCAGGTGGAGCAGTCGTTGGTGGGGAAGGTCTTGTCCAACTGGGCCATCACCCCACCGATGGAGATGTTGCGGTCCACGAGATAGACCTTGTAGCCGCTGTCGGCCAGGTCCAGGGCCGACTGGATGCCGGCGATGCCGGCTCCCACCACCATCACCGCTCCGGAGACCCTCTTGCCTGAATTACGTGCGCTTGCGTTCATGGCTTCTCCTACAGGCTCGTCTCCACCGCGG